>CAZGEP010000089.1:0-19003 GCA_964524955.1 uncultured Planctomycetota bacterium
ACGTGCCGGGTAAACCGTCTGAATGGCTCTCATTGGCGTTTTAACAAAGTTGTGTTAAAGAGTTAGACTATAGACCATCGACTCTCTTCTCTCATCACTCTTCACTCATCTCTGCCGTTATTTCACAATTCCGTCTTTGGGATAGTATACGGTGTCGCCCACACCAAAGATGTCGGGCTGGGTGATGTTGACCACCTCTTCGATCGTGGTCTCGCCCTTGATAATTTTTTCGATGCCGTCCATACGGAGGGTGGTCAGCCCGCATTTCAGCCCTTCTTTCTTAATCACTGAGGCACTGACGCGCTGCATAATCAGTTCGCTGATTGAGTCACTCATTTCCAGGATTTCAAAGATCGCTGTCCGTCCAAGGTACCCCCTGCCCAGGCACTCGGAACAGCCCCGGCCGCGAAAGAGTTTACCGTCTTTGATTTTGTTCATGGGAATACCGATTTCCCGAAGTACCGCCGATTCCGGCGTGTAGGATTCTTTGCAGTGCGGACAGATACGCCGAACCAGCCGCTGGGCAATTACGGCAATGGTGGAAGAACAAATCAGATACGGTTCCGCGCCAAAATCCAGCAGACGTGTTACACCACCCGCGGAATCATTGGTGTGCATAGTCGTAAATACCAGGTGACCGGTCAGTGCGGACTGAATGCTGATGGCCGCGGTCTCCTCATCACGGACTTCACCGACCATGATAATATCCGGGTCCTGACGAACAAAGGTGCGAAGCCCCTTGGCGAAGGTCATGTCTTTTTCATGAAGCACCTGGACCTGGCTGATTCCGGGCAGCTGGTATTCGATCGGGTCTTCAATGGTAAGGATATTCTTTTCCTTGGCATTGAGACAGGTCAGGTAGGCATACAGACTGGTAGTCTTTCCGCTTCCGGTCGGTCCGGTCACATAGATAATGCCATAGGGCTTTTCAATCAGTCTTCTGATAATGCGGACATTGCCTTCATTGAGCCCCAGTTCAGGCAGGGTCAACAGCTGTTCGCTCTTGTTCAGCAGACGGAGCACTGCGCGCTCGCCGAACGAGGTGGGCACAATGGAGATTCGGATATCCACTTCCTGATCTGCAAACCGGATGGTGGCACGACCATCCTGGGCAGCGCGGCGTTCAGCAATGTTCATCTTTCCCATGACTTTGATTCGGGAGATCACGGCTTCGTGCAGGGACTTGGGCGCTTCCATCATGTCATAGAGCAAACCGTCGACGCGGCTCCGGATGCGCAGGCTGTCTTCAAAGGGCTGGAAGTGAATGTCCGTGGAGCGCTCCTTGAGCGCCTGAGTAAGAACCGAATTGACCAGCCGTACTACCGGGGCTTTGTGCGCCACGTCGATCAGGTCTTCGGTCTCCTCCACTTCCCGGGCAATGCCCTCCATGTTGGCATCGGAGATATCATCCAGCACATTGGAGAGTTCGGGATTCCGCGCCTGGTAGGCCTTTCCGATCAAGTGATCGATCTCGGCCGACGGACTGACCACGGTCTCTACGTCGGACTCCAGCAGGGAAAAAAGTTCGTCATTCAGGTGATAATTGAGCGGCCTGGATGTGGTTACCCGGACCGTCCCGTGGTTCTGGTCAATAGCAACAATCGAAAATTTACGCGCAAACTCAACCGGAACTTTTTCCAGAAAAACGGATGGAACATTTACTTCGGAAAGAGAGGGAACAAATTCCATGTGCAGAATACGGCTGAGCGTTTCCAGTACGGTTCCTTCGGTGGCATCCGTCACTTCCAGCAGGGCTTTCTCCAGGGGCATTCCCATATCCATGCGGTCTTTGACTTCAGCCATTTTTTCTTCATCCACAAGGCCTTCGTGAATCAGCCGTTCGTGTAGGGAAAGGATATTTCCGTTCATCCTCTTCTGCGCTCCATTCGCTGGTCGCCTTGATTTCTGCGCATCGGACTCTCTTCAGGCTCCTCCTGGATTTCCTCGGCTTTTTCAGGCAGTTCGAGCATGGCTCCGTCTTCAGGCATTTTCGGAACAATTACCGCATCCTTGAGGTTCAGCTTGATCTTTGACTTCTTGTTGATGGTATGTTCCTTGATATCGGCATACTGCTGTAATTCTTCAAAGGATGTCATGATAATCGGTGAGATGAAAATATAGAGATTGCGCTTTTCCTTGCGCTTGTTGGTCCGCCGGAAGAGATGTCCGAGAATGGGAATATCTCCGAGAAACGGAACCTTGCTCACACTCTTGTCGTTGGTATCCTTGGTCAATCCACCGATCACAACCGTACCCCGGTTGGGAACCGTGACCGTGGTAATGGCTTTACGGGAGTTCTTGCCCGGTCTTCCGCTGGAACTGGTCTGGCTGAAGTCAAACTGACTGACGTTCTGTTCCACTTCCAGAATCAGGTAATGATCGGAGTTAATGTGCGGTGTAATCTTCAGGGTAATACCGCTCTGCAGGTATCCGCCGAAAGTTGTGGCGGTGACATTTCCCTCAGTGTTTACGGTATTGGTGTCATACGGCACTTCACTGAGGATCTCAATGGTTGCGGATTCATTGTCATTGGCCATCACACTCGGCTGAGCCAGCTGTTCAATCTCACCGTCCGTGGCTGCCGCCTGAAGCAGAAAGGGCAGCGCTGTCGGGGATCCATAGGTCAACCCGGAGATCATTCCTCCGGATGGGATGCCAGGAACTCTGCCCGGCGGATCAATGGACACAGAGGAAATACCAGTAGCGGTTCCGGCAAACGGGGCGAACGTCCGGGATTCGCTGATCTTTGTCTGGTCAATCGCTGCCAGTTCCACAGCCAGCTCGCTGAGCTTGGACTGGGACACTTCCATAATCGTTCCAATAATCAGAACCTGGTTGCGCTTGACATCCAGCTCCTCGATAATTTTTTTCAGATCCTGGTACTCCTCCTTGCTGGCATTGATAATCAACAGCGCGTTGATGTTTTCATCCGGAACAATATTGAGTTCTGCAGTCTTGATGGAATGCTTCTGTTTGCCGCGGATCTGGGTTCTGGAGTAAAGTTTGGACAGGGTGGCTGCGATTTCCTTGGCCTTGGAGTTTTTCAGCTTGTAAAACTGGATATTGGCATGGCCCTCGGTCGTAACTTCCATATCAATCTGTTTGACCAGTTCTTTAACCTCTTCAATGTCTTCCGGCAGTGCACTGACAATCAGCGAGTTGGTGCGTTCGTCCGCAATAACCAAAGGTTTAATCTGCTGCTGACTGACGATTCGCCTGCGGGTGGACTGTTTCTGGGTCAGCAGCGGCTGAATCAGTTTGGTCTTCAGGTAGCTCGCGGAACTGTACTTGACTTCAATAATCGAGGTCTCGACCTCATCGCCCTCCCGATCCAGAAGATCGATAATTCCCATGTACATTTTGAGCCGGGACTCCCGGTCAATAATAAAAAGGGTGTTGTTCTGGCGGATCGGCTGAATATTGGTAATCTTTGGATCTTTGAACGTGTTCAACACCTGAAGCACTTCGGTCACCGGCACATGGTTGAGCGGCACCACCTGTGCGATAAGCCGGTCCGAATCTCCCAGTCCGTCATCAAGCTTTTCCTTGCCCCGCCATTTGAGTGCCTCTTCCTTGGCCTGGTTTGCCTTGACCACACGCACCGCATACTTGGTGGGAATCAGGGAAAACCCCTCAAAAGCCAGGTAGGTCTCCAAGGTGTGAAACAGAACCTTTTCATTCGGCACCTTGAGCGGCTGCCCCTTGGGACCCGCAATCAGTTTAATGGTCTGACGGGCAAAGAGGTTTTTGTCATAGAGAATCACTTTACCGCGATACTCTTCCGGACCGTTGTCCACGATCCACCGGACCAGGAACTCCACAGGCACATCTTCGTTGGGAAGGTTGATTACAATACTGCCGTCCTCATTCTTTGTTATGGGATTTTTATCCGCCTTTTTCACCTGCGCTCCAAGTTCTCCGGGCATAAACGACAGCAAAAGCAGAAGGGATAAGCAGCACAAAAAAGTTAATCTGGTCATGAAGAACCTCCGAAATAAAAAATTACTCGTCCCCGGTTTCTTTTTTAATTTCTTCAATCAAGGCATCGGCCAGTTCCGCTTCAGGAACCCGCCGGAGTTTCTTTCCTTTTTTAAATACGTATCCGAATCCCTTGCCGCCCGCAATACCTAGATCCGCGTCCGCGGCTTCTCCGGGTCCGTTGACCACACATCCCATGACAGCGACCTTGATATGTTTGCGAATAGACGCGGTTGCCTGTTCCACTGCTTCGTATATGGCCGACAGGTCGATCTGACACCGTCCGCAGGTCGGGCAGGATACAATCTCCACTCCGCTCTTGTAGCAACCCGCGGCCTTTAGAATATCGCGTGCAGCCCCGGCTTCCGGAATTGGACTGCCGGTCAGAGAAACCCGGATGGTATCACCGATTCCTTCCATCAGCAGGCTTCCCAGGGCTGTCGCAGACTTGACGATTCCCGAATTACCTGACCCGGCCGAGGTGACACCAATATGAAGCGGATAATCACAAAGTGGAGCTGTTTTGCGGTATGCCTCTACCGTGGTCAGCGGTTCTGCTGTCTTGAGCGACAGCACGGTATCCTGAAACCCCCAGGATTCAAATTCGTCACAATATGACAACACCGAAGAGACCATAATATCCACCAGATTGTCATTGCCTTCGGGTACACCGTCCCGGTCTCGGGGCCGGATGGAACCGGAATTGACGCCGATTCGAATTGCCGCCCCCTGGTCCCGGGCCAGCTTGACGATATCTTCGACTTTCTCCCGTTTTCGGATATTTCCCGGATTGATCCGCACCTTGTCCACACCCTGGCGAAGTGCTTCGAGCGCAAGCCGGTAGTCAAAGTGAATATCCGCGACCAACGGAACCGATATCTCCCTGCGGATATCACCGATGGCTTTGGCAGAACGGATATGAGGTACAGCCACCCGGACAATATCACACCCGGCCTGCACAAGTTCATTGATCTGCGCAACCGTATTCTGGACATCCTCGGTATCTGTAGTGGTCATGGACTGAATGGCAACAGGCGCCTGTCCGCCGATCGCCACAGTACCCGCCTGAACGGTTCTGGTATAACGCCTTGGTGTCTTCATAATATGAATTTTATACTCAAAAAAGGATTATTCAAGCATAAACATCGTATCCGCAACGGGTTTTACACCCCAAACGGAATCCAGCAACTCTTACAGATACTTGGCTGCCAGGCCAGCCAAATGACTCCGCTCACTCTTTTCCAGTGTCATGTGGCCGTGAATACTCAGAGGTTTCAAGTGTTCGGCAGTGTAAATTAATCCGTTACTGGAGGCATCCAGGTACGGGTTGTCGATCTGATACGGATCGCCGGTCAGCACGATCTTGGTTCCCTCAGCCGCCCGGCTGACAATGGTCTTAACTTCATGGGGGGTCAGGTTCTGTGCCTCATCAACAATGATATAGCAGCGCGGGATCGAACGGCCCCGGATATAGGTCAGGGCTTCGAGTTCGATCAGACCGCTGGTAATCAGGCGATCTGTTCGCTCCTGGACCTCTCCCTTGTCGGGTTTCTTGCTGTTCAACCCATTTCGTCCGTCACTGAGCAGATAGGAGAGGTTGTCAAAGATCGGCTGCATCCAGTGCGTTAATTTTTCATCCTTGCTTCCGGGCAGGTAACCAATATCCTTGCCCACGGGAATAATCGGACGGGAAACCAGAATGCTGTCAAAGCGATGCATATTCAGCGTAGACTGAAGTGCCGCGGCCAGAGCAATCAGAGTCTTTCCGGTTCCGGCCTGGCCGACAAGAGTAACGAGCATGATTTGGGGATCCATGAGCAATTCAAATGCAAGCCGCTGCTGCCGGTTCCGTGGCTTGATATTCCACAGCATTTCGTACTCCTTGGCCATATGCGTCAACACGCCTGGCTCCACCACCCGGGCCAGGGCTTTATGCTTGCCAGACTCGTTTCGATCCTTGAGCATCATGAATTCATTGGGAAAGTTCCCGATCCCCTCGGCTTCAACCGTTTCATTTTTGAAAAACTCTTCGACAATTTCACCATCCACGTCTACTTCCGAATACCCGGAATACAACTCGTTGAAATTCACCTTCTGACGCTCAAAATCCTCGGCCTTAAGCCCCAGGGCATCGGCTTTGATCCGGGCGTTGATGTCCTTGCTGACAAAGATCACCGTCTCGCCCTTTCGGTGCAGATCGTACGCGACCTGGAGAATCCGGTTGTCCGCCTTTTGTCCGGACAGATCCGTTTCCATGGCAAACTCGCCAGTACACCGGATCACCTTGAGAATGCCGCCATCTTTCATCTCCGCACCGTCCCGGAGATTGCCGTCTGCACGCAGCAGATCCAGTCGCCGGATTACATCCCGTGCGTTTCTGCCCAGCTCATTGTTGAGACTTTTGAATTTATCCAGCTCCTCGATAACAGCCATGGGAAGCACAACCGTATTGTCGGCAAAACTTTCAATACACTCATGATTGTGAAGAAGCACATTTGTATCCAGGACAAAGTGTTTTTTCATGCAACCCTCTCCAGCGGTCTCTGCCGCTTAAATAATTTTCTGCTAAATATATACGTTCCGCAGCTGCGTCTGGTTTTAGAAAAACTATTTAAGCGACTTGCCGGTTAAAATCAAATTAAAATTCAGTTAAGTCTGCATAAAAAATTATCATGAGATATTAATTTGACAGATGGTTGCAGATAACGTATACTCTTTTTTTTGAAAGTTAAAACAGACATTTTAAACCGGATTTTTCGGAGACATCCATGAATATTATTATTATTCTATCCGACACATTTCGCTACGATAACCTGCTGGAGCGCGCAGCGGTTCCGGTCCGGACCCCCAACCTGGACCGGTTTACACAACGGGCTGTAAGCATCGATAATTTCTATACCGGCAGTTTTCCCACGATTCCGCAGCGAACCGATCTGATTTCCGGGCGTATCGGATGGCCCTGGTACGGATGGCAGCACATTGAAAAGAGTACCACCAACATTCTGCCCAATGCCTTACGGGAAAAAGGCTACGTGTCGCAGCTGATCTGCGACTGCCCGCATCTGTTCAAGACCGGTTTCAACCTGGTGTTTGACGCTGCACATGCGCTTCGGGGGCAGGAAGGGGATGTTCATTTCCTGCGCATGAACGACGACATTCCGCACGCCATGCCCCCGGAAAAGACCCGAACCAGCCGTCACTTCAACAGCCACAACCTGATTGACCTGCACACGTGGCAGAATGCATCCGCGGTCTACGAGGAAGACAAATTCGCGGCCAGGACCGCACGGAAAACAATCCAGTGGCTCGAACGAAACTACAAGCAGAATCCCTTCCTGCTGTGGGTGGATTTTTTTGACCCCCATGAACCCTGGGATCCACCCGAATACATGGTACCCAAATACAATCCCGGCTACAGCGGCACGCCCATGCTCCATCCCAACTACGGTCGCGCCGACGACTACCCCCCCGAAGAACTGGCCAACCTGCGAGCCCATTACTGCGCCGAAGCCGAACTCATAGACCGGTGGGTCGGACGAATCTTTGAGAAACTGACCGACCTGGAGCTGTGGGACAATTCCATTGTGATTTTTTCCACAGACCACGGTATTAACCTGGGCGAGCACAACCGAACCGGAAAGACCAACACTAATGACAACGACACCCGGCGCTGGCCCATCTACCCGGAAGTGGCGCATATTCCTTTTCTGGTTTCCGCTCCCGGACTTCAGGGCGGACGAAGTGTGCCCTCACTCGGTCAGCCCGCAGACATTATCCCCACACTCATGGAACTGGCCGATGTGCCCGTGGAATTTCCCCAGGAACTCCACGGCCGGTCCCTGGCAGAGTCCCTGCGCACGGGCAGCGACAACAGCGAACGGGAGCTGGTTATCAGCGCGCTTCACCCCCCGCTGAACAGCGAGGGAAATCTCCCTGCGCAAAACGCGACAACCCCGGCGGTGTATACACGCGAGTGGTGCTGGATACCGGCCGGAGAAACCGGTCTGGAACTATACCGTCTGGCAGATGATCCTGGCGCAACGCAAAACCTGGCATCAGAGAATGCAGCTGTAATCAGAGAGTTGAGCGAGAAGGTCCTGGCATGGCTGGCGAAAATCAATGCCCCGGAGAATCTGAAACCGATTTTTTCAGCCGGATAATCATGTCTGTAATCCGATCGCGAAAATCACCGACCTCTTTGTTTCCGGGTCTGGCCTTCTGCATGCGGTTTCGTAATGTTTCGTATTCCTTTTGCACGGGCTTCGCCTGCCCAGACGTTGATGTGATGAGCATCTCTTCCAGGGCCATGGCATAGCGCACATCATCCACGCCTTCACGCAGTCCTTCATAGGCCAGGGTGTTGACCGACGGATGGGTCTTGCGCTCAAGCGGAGGCCAGGCGATAATCCATGCCGAATCCCCCCGCGAGCCGTCCAGCTCATTCCAGGGATTGCCTGTAAAATAATTGTAGGACCAGAACCAGGAGCCGTGGGGATGAAAAGCATAGCGCTGGAGCCCGTACCGCCACCGGGCCATGGCAAATCCGTGCCGGACCGTGGCCCCGCCGTAAAACCAGGTGGAGCGTTTTTTCTCCTGCACCAGGTTTCGGATTTTTTTGAAATCACCGTTACAGACGATGATATCGCAGCCACTGACCTGTTTAGCCCAGTCCACACGGTTCATGGAACAGCCGTACAGCCGGACGTCCGGAAAATGCGTGCGCATGAGGGTGACCATGCGGCAGTGTTCGGCCATCAGCCGCTCCGTGGGTTCGTCATAAGGCATGATCACGATCTCCGGCCACTTGTTTTCTTTTGCATGCGTCAGCACCTGTTGCAGGGCCTGGATCATGCGTTTTTCGATCTCCGGGTTATCCAGAACCGCGAGTTTTACGGTTTTTCCCTCCCGTTTAACCCGGGGCTGCATGGGCAGATCGAATTGACGACAGATCCGGCGTTCAAAATGACCGCAGCTGTCGTTTCCCAGAGCCAGGACAATGGGGCCGCGCATCCCGGCCCGGATCATATTGCTCACGGTCCGGTCCAGCCGGGTGAAATCCACACGCATCTTGCCCTTGTCGTTAAAAATGTCCAAGCCGTAATGTCCCCAGAACCACAAAATCCCTTCAATGCCATGAGCCTTCATCTGGGCATACTGCGCTGTGTTGAAATTCGCACCCGCAGTAAACGTGCCGAACACATATCCCTTTTTCCACGGATCAGGCAGCGCAAACGGGTAAATGGTGAGTTCAATAGCACCCGCATCCTGCACCGGTTTTTTGTTCACGGAACAGGCCAGGGGGATCCGGTACGTGCCGGCCGGTGTCTGCTCCGGCACGGTTACCCGTACCAGCCAGGCCCGGCAATCGTCTTTTTTCATATCCACGGCAGCCGGCGCACCCGCCACCCACATGCCGGCACGGATATATTCAGGCTTGCGGTTCTTTCGCAAGGGAGACATAACCACAGGCAACAGCTCTATCCGTACGTCTTTGAGTGCCGCAGGACATTTGCGAATCAAAAGGTCCAGTGCCCGCAGATCCCGCAACGCCCACACCCCCAGCAACGCGGACTCGGTTTCTTTTTCAGCAGCACGCATAACGATACGGCCATTGACCTGATCTGCTGCCGGCCTGACTCCCCTAAACCGTTGGCAGAGATCCGGCTGAAAGAGAACCAGACCGCGTTTCGCATCCGCGGAAACCGGCGTATACGGATTTTTCGGCCCGACCGGTTTACCTTCCTTTGCCCCCGGTGTCTGCGCTGCCGCGTTCAGGGCAACAGCCTGTTTTTCAAGCAAGCCCTTATACAAATTTACCGGACCCGCCGAACCGACTGAGACCATAAATTTTTTCACAGAATCGTGCGTGGTTGCGGGCGCATGAGATGTCTTTTTTTTCGTTTGCTCACAACCGATAAGAACGAATATAAACACAACCGCAACTGCGGCAAGAAATCTTGTCATTCGCGTTTTCCTTTCTACAGAAATTTTTCAGGTGTAACTGCTGCACCTCCCGCGTCATTTTTCTTTGAGTTCGCGCAGGACGTTGGCGAGGAAGTTGTTGACAAAACCCAGCACATCCACCATGGAGTATCCCTGAATCAGAACCAGCTCTTCGTACACCAGGGCCGCAAAATTACGCACCCCGTGGTCCTTGCTGCGAAGCGCCAGACGAATGGCCTTTTCCAGAGAAAAGTTGCCAATACGCTGAAGGCTCTTGCGATCCACTTTATTCATGAGATCGGACTTCACCATGTACTTGAGCATGTGCACGACAAACTCCAGCCGCATGCGGGTATTAAACTCCACGTTGCGCATGGTTTCCCTGTGAATCATACGACTGAAAATCTGCGATGACCGCCGGGGGTGCCGAATGGCATAACGGATACTTTTGCGCAGCGGAAGACCGCTTATTTTTTCAATATTATTTTTCTTCTCCACCGCTGTCTGTTCTCTTTCGCGTAAGAATCGAATACATTACCGGAAGAAGAAACAAGGTGGTAAATGTAGACATCACCAGCCCTCCGATAAATGTCTGGGCCAGTGGCTGCCAAACCTTGGATTTACCACACAAACCTGTAGCCGCGGGAATCAGTCCCGCGATTGTGGTCAGGGATGTAAAAAGAACCGGACGGGCACGGGAGGCGACTCCCTTAAGCAGTACGTACGCCCTGGAATGACCACTGTCCATCTGCCGGTTCATAAAGTCAATCAGTATCAGTGAATCATTGACCACCACTCCGGACAGTCCGATTATACCGACAAAGATCAGAAGACTCAATGGATTTTCTCCAATAATCATGGAACAGGCTACCCCGGTCAGAGAGAATGGAATGGCCATCATTACGAGGATTGGCTTGATAAAAGACTGAAACTGGGTACCCAGAATAAAATATACACAGAAAAGAGCCAGCAGCATAATCCATTTAAGTTGGGCAAACGACTCTTCCATGTCATCATTGACTCCCTGGTGGTCAAAAGTACAGCCTGTAAACCGACTTTCAAATTCAGAAAAAAGCCTGGTGAGTTTCTGATTAACAGCATATGGGGTGTTTACGTTTCTGTCCACCCTGCCTGTTACAGCCACCGCTCGCCGATTGTCCTTGTGGGCGATCACAGTACGCCCGGTTACCTTTTCAATTCGGGCAACATCACAGAGTTTGACCTGTTTACCGTCTGGCGTGGGAATGGTAAGATTTTTGAGTGTCATGTACGGAACATCTTCCTGAGAAAACACCTGTGCTGTGCAGAAAGAAAGCACCAGAAAAAAAAGAATACCGAATTTCATCTGTCTCCTCCTTTTGCGTCTGTAAAAAACTGGGACATAAACACCTCCCACTCCTTTATTACTTTCTGAGTATCTTCATAAATATTGTAATAAATGAGCAGGCCATTGTAAAATACGATACATTGTCTGGCAACAACCTCTGGTGAAAGCCTGGAAGCAATATGTTTCCTTTCCTTGAGACGGCGAAACAGTTTGAGAAGAATTGCATACCAGATGCGATCAATCTCCATAAGAACCTTCTGTACCCGGCCGATTCCCTTGGATTCTGAATGAAAATCCGAAAACAGACGAATATATACCTTATCTTTCAGGGAAAAACTCAATATATCGGTTGTTGCCTTGAGAATGCTTTCATAGTTTACATCCTCCCGGTCAGTCAAGCCGGCCACTTGCTTCTGATGATCCGTACAAATCGAACTGCAGATACTGCAATACAGGTCCTCCTTGCTCTTGAAATGCCAGTAAAAACCTCCTTTGCTCAAACCCATAACCGATGCAAGCTCATCCACACCGCACTTGCTGTAGCCTTTTTCCGCAAACAGGACCGCTGCCTTGCTGATATATTCCCGAACCTTCTCTTCTCGTTTCTTTTTCATAACAATTCGATCCTTAACAAATATACATCACCTATACTATACCGACCGGTCGGTTTGTTGTCAAGAGATAAAAATTTTTTTGGCGCCTGTATCCTGGAAATTCGAGTTGACAACCTCTGTTCAAATAATTAGAATGAAGTAAGAATGAACCCTGTTCTGATTCAGAAAAAATACAAACAGGCCCTTGACGGACTTGCGCAAAATACCCGAAGAGTATTCGAGTATGACCGGCCCGTTCTGATCGAAGGCGGAGATTACGCCGGAATCTGGCTGGAGTGCGGCCCTCTGGAAAGCCGGGTCTACGGAAAGCACTGCCCCGAAGCAGCTGAGGCAAGCCATGAGATTTTCTTTCACTACCAGCGGTCGGACGGGTATCTGCCCTGTCACGTCCGCAGCTGCGGGCCGGGTACGTCCCAGATTCAGATGGTCGTTCCTATTGCCGCCACGGCTCTGGAAACCGCTCAGCTGACCGGAAACGAAGCCTTTCTCCAGCGAGCCTATGATGCCTGCGTGAGCTGGGACCAGTGGCTGCGACGAAACCGCAATACACGCGAAACCGGTCTCTGCGAAGCCTTCTGTGAATACGATACCGGCCATGACAACAGCCCCCGGTTTCACGGCATCCCGAAAAAATGCCCGCAGGATGACGCATCCCGCTGTGCGGATGTTGCCGGTCTTCCCTATCTGGCTCCAGACCTCTCGGCATCGGTCTACGGCGGACGGATCGCTCTGGCAAAAATGGCCGACCACCTGGGTATGGCGTCCGAGGCAGAGATGTGGCGGGAAAAAGCCGAAGACCTCCGGCTTCGAATCATTGCACATTGCTATGATCCCGAAGATCAGTGCTTCTATGATGTGGATACAGACAATCAATTTATCAAGGTCCGGGGAGACGTACTTACGCGGGTACTGGGTGAACATGTTGTTGACCAGCCCATGTTCGAGGAAATCTATACCCGCCACATCCGTAATCCCGAGAGTTTCTGGACCCCTTACCCGCTTCCGTCCATTGCCGTGGATGATCCGGCCTTTGTCACGGAACTGCCGCACAACTCCTGGGGCGGAGCATCTCAGGCCCTGACCGCGCTCCGGACGCCGCGCTGGTTTGACCATTACGGCAAGTCCGATGATCTTCATCACCTTATGGAGCGCTGGATTGAAGCGATCCTGCGTGCACCGTCCTTTATGCAGCAGATGAATCCCTGGACCGGAGAATTCTCCACCTCCAGCGGATACTCTCCAGCCATGTGTGTGTTCATTGACTTTACTGAACGCCTGGGGCTTTCCACGGAGAAGACTGGAGCCTTCCGTGGAAAAGGCTGAAAACACTGTCAATAAAAAGCAATTGATCCGTCGCGTGACCTGGGCCGGAGTTATGGTTAACCTGTCGCTTTCGGTTGTCAAATTCTTCTTTGGTTTCTTTGGTCACAGCCAGGCGGTTATTGCCGACGGGCTGCACAGTCTCTCCGACCTGGCCACGGATGCGGCCGTTCTCCTGGGCCTGAAGGCATGGTCTGCACCGGCGGATGAAGACCACCCGTACGGTCACCAGCGAATTGAAACCCTGGTCACACTCTTCATCGGACTCTTTCTGGGAGCAGCCGGCGCAGGCATGGCATGGCGATCACTTTTTTCCATCCGATCTCCGGATATCCAACAGGCCGGCTGGATTGCACTCACAGCTCCGGTTCTGTCCATTGCAGCAAAGGAAACCATTTTCCGGTGGACACTGCGGATAGGCAAAGACACCCGCAGCCCGGCTGTCACGGCCAATGCCTGGCATCATCGTACGGATGCCCTGAGTTCCTGGCCTGCACTTGCCGCGGTTGTGCTCTCTGCGATACATCCGGACTGGGCCTTTTTGGACCATGCCGGTGCTCTGATTGTCTCTCTGTTTATTTTCAAAGTGGCGGTGGAAATCACCTGGCCCGCGATCAAAGAGTTGAGCAGCCAGGGTGCATCCAAAGCACAGCGCGCAGAAATCAAAGCCATTGCCGCTTCTATTGACGGTGTTTATGAAGTCCACGCGGTACGTGCGGAAAAACGGGGACCAACACTTCAGGTCGATCTTCACATCTGGGTTCCCGGTGATCTGTCCGTGCGTCAGGGACATGACATTGCTGAACAGGTCAAAGAAAAACTGCTCGGGGAAAAGACCGAAATCACGGATGTGGTAGTTCACACCGAACCCGCAGAAAATAACGGTTACTTCCAGGGATTTCGGGGGCCCATTGCATTTAACAAATTACTGAAAGAGGAGGACGGTTCAGAACATGAATAATCCTGAATACAAGCTGTACTGGGGCGTGATGCACTGCCATATCCATTCCGACTACTGCCACAAGAACGATCCATTCTCTCAGACGGACCTCGAAGAAATTGGGCCGCGCATTGACAGGCTTTACGACTTTGTCCAGCATGAGATGAAGTACGACTTTCTCTTTTACGCGGATCACCACAACATGGGCAACATGATCGAACTCGGCAATACTTCCCGGTCACCATGGCACGTGGTCCGGAAGAAACAGGCTGAACGCAACCGGGACGGATCATTTGCCGCGATGCTCGGATACGAATACCAGGACGGCCAGGAATACAATGTCTATCTCTACAATACGGACCGCCTGCCTGTGGCCGACACCTGGAAAGAGCTGATCTCCGGTGTCCAGCCGGGCGAACCGGGCATCATACTCGCGGCACACAACCGACCGCATCCCACAGACTGGCACTTTCCAGTTCATGAAAATTTCCGGGCGATTGAGATCGTCAATGATGGCGGACGCCCCTTTGAGCGCTGGGCCAATACCGGTCTGCTTGCCGGTCACCGGGGCGCATTCATCGGCGGCAGTGACGACCACTCGGAAAAACCGGGGAGAAGTTCCTGCACCGGCATCTGGGCCCGATCCCTGTGCGCCTCGGATATCTGGGACGGCCTGTGGAACCGCCGCACCGTGGCCGCCACGGGATTCCGTCCGAAACTCTTCATGAGCCTGAATCGTATGCCCATGGGAAGAACTCTGGCACCGTGTACCGAGCGCACCATCACGGTTTGCTGCACTCACAATCAACCGCCGGTTCAGGCCATGGTCATCAAAAACGGTGGACTCTTCTGCAGTCAGAAAAACCTGGATGCAGCCTTTGAGTTCTCTGTCACAGATACGGCTGATTCGTCAGACCGGCCGCAGGACTACTACTATGCCAAATTGATTTTTGCAGACGGCAATATCGCTTACACATCTCCGGTCTGGATGGAAAACAATCGATCCGCTGCAGCAGCCCCGCCCCCCTCCCGCAAAATAACACCAGCGCCATTGCCGGAAAAGACCAGAGATATGGGATCGGAAATCGGCTGGAACCGGTTCTACAATGCCGGCGGCCT
Source organism: uncultured Planctomycetota bacterium (assembly GCA_964524955.1). Taxonomy (GTDB): domain Bacteria; phylum Planctomycetota; class CAZGEP01; order CAZGEP01; family CAZGEP01; genus CAZGEP01. The sequence continues at coordinate 15,242 of CAZGEP010000089.1, forward strand.
GGTGGCAGCCAATCCCCGTGTCCGTGTACAGAAGAAACTCCGGGACATGGTTACGCACTGCGGTCCCAATCCGGTACTTTTCACCTCCGTAAATACCGTTATCTCCCCCACCATGGACAGCATCCGGAAATTCGAAAAGAACGGTTCCTCCACTGAGCTTCGAACGCTCACGCAGGAAGATTATCAGCGCACCCTGGTCACCTTTGTCGAAATCAAACAGAGCATTCTCGAAGCTTCCTACCTGAGCGGACAGGCCGAAATTAAAACGCTTTCAGGTCCTGAACCGGACATCGCTGAAAGCATTGAGCCGATCACCCCGTATCTCTTTCAAAACAAGTACATCACCCCCATGTACCTGACCACAGATGGTTCGTTTCTCTACGTGATCAATGAACGCGAACTTACGGCCCTGCTTCCGTGCGGCAAACTGCTGGGCTTCTGCCAGGAAGGATTTCCCGCGTTTCCGGCATCGGTTGCCGCCCGGTCCCTGGGAGAAATTTATGTCCTTTCCAGCGAGGGAAGGCTCACAGCCTATGATCTCTCCGCAGCCGATGACGGCAAACGCGTATGGACAGCAGACGTGCCGAATGCCTGTGTTTCCGTCTGCATCCTGGGCAATGAAATTCTGGTATACAATGAAATCAGCCCGGACTTCAGCAAAAAGAACCGCAACCTCTACCGCTATACGTTTTCAGGCGATTTCATCTGCCAGACGCAGATTGATCTCTTTAATCGCAAGGGCACTTTTATCAGCCCGGGCCCGGAAAACGGATTTGTCGCCATCCACAACCCCCAGACTCAGCAGGCAACCATTTACCGGGATGAATACAACAGAGACGGCGTTCTCCGTTTCTTTGGAAACGATTTCCCCTGAAATTACCAAAAATTCCATAAATGGTTATAGAATCCCGTCTGAGGATGACGTATGATACACGTAAATCTATTTTTTTATGGAGTGTATCATGAGTATCACCTTAGATAGGAAAGAAATCAGAGATAAGATCATGGGATGCTGGCTGGGCAAAAACATCGGCAGCACCCTGGGCGAGATATATGAAGGCAAAAAAGAAGAATTCAGCCTGACCTTCTACGATCCCATACCGGACAAGTCCTCCCCCAACGACGACCTTGACCTGCAGCTGGTCTGGCTCCAGATGCTCGAGGAAAGGGGGCTGGACTTCACGCTCTCTGATCTGGCCGATTACTGGAAGAAGTACCTGGAACGCTATCCGTGGAACGAATACGGATTCTGTCAGCTCAATCTTCGTGACGGACTTCTGCCCCCGGTTTCGGGCTGCTTCAACAACTATTTTGTTGATGAAATGGGCTCACCGATCCGCAGTGAAATCTGGGCCTGCATTGCACCGGCCAATCCACAGCTGGCTGCGGAATTTGCCTGGAAGGACGCGGTCCTGGATCACGCGGGCGGCGAAGGGGTGTATGGTGAAATGTTCTGGGCCGCCCTGCAGAGCGCAGCGTTTGTTCTGAACGATCCCCGGGAACTGATCAGCATCGGCCTGGCCATGATTCCGGTTCACAGCCTGATCTCTCGCGCAGTACGCGAAGCGGTCTGGTGCAAAGACCAGGGTCTCAGCTGGAAGGAGGCACGCGCGCGGATCGTACAGATCTACGGCCACCACAAACCCTGCAACGCGCCCCAGAACCATGCCTTTACAGTCATGGGCTGGCTGTACGGAACGGATTTCGGAGATCGGCTCTGCGCGGCTGTTAACTGCGGGTATGATACAGACTGCACCGGCGCCACCCTGGGCGCCACCCTGGGTATCCTGGACGGTGCTTCAGCGATACCTGAAAAATGGCTCGAACCCGTGGGAACCGATGTTGTACTTCACAAGCTGACCGGTCCGATCAACGCACCCGCAAATGTGGACGAACTCACAGACCGCAGCCTGAAGCTCACGGAAACCGTTCTCAAGAAATTCGGCCACGCGTCTCTGGGGGATCAGACATCAGTGGATGAAGACGATGCCATGATGCTGCGCGACAACCGAAAAGCGCTCCGCATCCTGCAGAATGATTCCCAGGCAACCCTCTTTGAACAAGGAAATCTGGAAGTTCATTTCCATTACTGCGGCGAACCGGTTGCGGAACAGGGAAAAATCAAGCCCGTGGAAATCTCGGTCTGGAAGGATGGCGAAAACATCACAGAGAACGCGGACATAACGCTGAATCTACCCGAAGGCTGGAAAGAGATGCAGAGCGGTAAAGGCGCCTGGGGCAAATGCTGGATCCTGCTGCCGGAAAACGTCACGGATCGCATGACCGTGGGATTTCAGGTAACTGCCGGAGACGATCAGTTCAGCAGCGAGGTGGTCGTGCTGGACAAGGCATCGGTTCACTACTTTGGCAGCGGCGACAATGTTCCCCGGTGCGACTGTGGCGCCAACCCGTTTGCCTGTTTCTGCAGCAAATAGAAAACCATTCTTACCAAAAAGAGTGAATGCGTATCTCTGCCTTACCGTTCCACGAGCGCTCGCGGCCGTTTGATGCTTTTGCAGAAGGCATCCTCACTGCAACGCACAGCCTGTCCCGTGTCAGGATTGCCGTCAAGAAAGAGGACAAAATCAAGGAGCCGGTCCGGCCTGGCTCGCTGAACAGCGAACATTCGGGCAATATCATTACAGGGCAGTGTATTGCGCCCCATGACCCGAACGGTCTTAAAGTCAATCATGCCTTCATATACCACATAGATCACCTGGGAGCAGACCAGCCGACTGCGATCGTCAAAGTCAAAGTTGAAGTCATACGCCTTGCCGAGATGCTCAAACGCCCGAATAATTGCCTTGGCTGTCTGAGCCTTCTTCAGCTGCGGTCGAAGGACAGCCGCATAGTCCGCGTGCAGCGAATGCGTCAGGGAGCTCAATACAACGCCCTCACTCAGAGCCTCAATGACGGTCCTGAGGTGTCCGTCGCTGCAGGGCTTCCCGTATTCTGCTGCGTGCTTGCGGACGGCAGGGTGATCGGAAATGCCCAGCTCCTTGAGATCTTCGGGCCGGCCCACGTACAGCGCTGCATGGGGCCAGAATCCCGGCAGGAACGGATTGGACAGATACCAGTTGCGCCGCTCCAGCAGGATATCACCGGGCTTCAGCTCTTTCTCCATCTGCTCAATCTGCTGGATCGTAATAAACGGCTTGCGATCCACAATCCGTGTATCACCCAACAGGGTTGCCACATCCGACTGGATTCTGTAACGGTCACGGTCTGCCTGGTTTTTGACATCCTGCGCAGCAGACAGAACCATATCCCGGGGATTGCTGCGAGACGCCGTGGCCCGGCCCAGATAAAAGGCAGCAAAAGCGAAAAAGACGTGCGACAATAGAACAGCAGTCACAGCATGCCTCAGAGAAAGCGACACCGGACGGGCCGAGTCCTTCAGCCATCGGATCGCAATCGTAATCGAGAAAATGACGGTCCCAACAGCAGGTATGGCTCCGAGGTACAGGTACCCGTCTGGAATTCCGGCAAGCATATCGTTGCGAAGTCCCAGCCACGGAATCTTGGTCCGGAGAACACCGAAGGATCCCAGCACCCCAGCAGCACCAAGCATCACTGCAGCACCGGCAAGGGATGGAAGGGTCACATACTTGAGAAAACCGTATCCAATTCCTCTCGGATCTATGTTGAGTGTTGGCAAAGGAATTTTCATGCTTGTCAGAGTATATTCAGAATCTGCTGACTTTCAATGAACATATCGCGCCTTCGGCGCGGACTCTTTCAGCTCTGGTCTTTGACATATTC
>CAZGEP010000090.1:0-18753 GCA_964524955.1 uncultured Planctomycetota bacterium
CCATCCGCTGTCCTGGATGACCGTGCCATCTTCATCCATTACTGTCCATCGGTATTGTTTGTTAAGCGTATAGTCGTTCCAATCAAACTGACCACAGGCAGCCGCTGCGGTAAATCGTTCCTTTATGCAGCCTACGGACGGGGTTACCTGAATAGACTTGATTGAAGGGCAGGCGTCCAAACATATTAGGAGTGCAAGCAAACAGATAGAAACAAAAAGTACTCCGGTAATAAATTTTCTGGATGATAGAGCTGAATGTAATAATTTCCTTTTCATTTCCTCACACCTTTCTATCGCAGTATTTTTACGTTAAGGAACAGGTTAACTTTTATTTTAAGCCTCCGTACAGGGGCAAAAGGATTCGAGAGCACGAGGCTCTAAGGGAAGTCGAAAATCCCCTTGAAAATAATGTGCCCTTCGATTCCCCCTGTATATTTCCAATTGCTTCACAATCTACTGTTCTGCTCTCTACATTCTACTTCTCTGATTTTTCATTCTTCGAATGAAAAACTGGAGGCGGGGGGAATCGAACCCCCGTCCCGTAATACATCAACAGCGGCATCTACACGTTTAGTCTGCCGTTGATCTTAATCGCGTTCGCCTGACAGACAAACCGAATCGCGCAGCAGCCTGATTAATCTTACCGGGTTCAGCTCAGGCAGAGCCTTACCCGGCCAGCCCGTTTCCGGTCGTGCTTTTTACACCCCACGGGCAAAGGGCATAAAGCACGTGACTGTTGTTAGGCAGCCATAGCGAGATCATTTTCGCCAATTATTAGTGTTCCGGGTGTTTAAAGAGGCCTCCCGGACCTCTACGTGCAGCCGAAGCTTCAATATCCGGTCGATACCATGTCGCCCCCGTATATGTAAGCTTCAAAAGAAATTGACGATCCTGCTGATCGTCAATTTCATGAGTTGTTTATTTTTCAACTATCGCCTGGAATCAGTGGCTGTACACTGATTCGTATCTGTAGTATACTTCCAGACACAGACAGAGGAGTGCCGTGGACATCACGCGTCCACCACGCTCACACCATTCGCTGTCATAGTCCCATGACCCATCAATTGACGGATCTCCTTTACGCTGATTATTGATAACCATGTCCCGTACAGGCTTGTTCCAGGCCTGGAACCATTTGCCACCCATCTGGAAAAGGGTCAGACAGGCATAGTAAATCCGGTAGACGTTCCGGTTGCCCCAATTCGGTATTTTTGCAATCTGATTGTCCGCAGCGGCCTGCAGCCAGGGCTCACTCCGTCTCCAACCCATGAACTGCCGACAGAGCATACCAATGGCCACACAGGCATCGCCTTTCTGCTTATTACCGCCACGCTTACGCTCCGGAGTGTACCATGCCAACCCCTTGCTTTGCGAGCCGTTATCACCGGTTGTATTTTTCTGCTTGTCAAAGAACGCTCCGCACTTCCTAAAGGCTTCCTTGATACGGGCTTTTTGAAGACCTGCCACCAGCGAGGATTTCAGGCCCATGATATTCCAGCCTGTGACCGACATGTCATCCCGTTTCGGATTTCTGGTATAGTTCCAGCATCCGGACGGGTTCTGCTGGCTTAGGCAGAAATCGATTCCTTTGAGTGTCGATTCCTTTGCTGCCGAAGACCCGCCCATGCCAACAGCTTCGGCCATGGCCATCAGGCAGATACCATGTTCATAGTTACGTACGCCCCACTGTCCATTAGGTTTCTGGTTTTTTACCATCCAGCTGACAGCCCGACGCACATTGTCTCGAAATTTTCCTACATATTCGGTATGACCGGCACCAAGAAATGCCAGAAGTGCCATGCCGGTAACACCTGGATCGGTCTCTTCCGGCTTGTGCGTGGCACCGTACTTTTGACTGTCCCAGTGACCATCCTGTTCCTGATGGCGAGCCAACCAGCGAAGGGCGGCATTGACCGCACTTTCCGACCCTCTGGAACCTCCGCCTCGCATCACACAGCGCCTTCGACCTCCGCCCATACGGTTTCCGAATGAACCACCGCCACCACCGCCCACACCAATGGTACCAACAATTCCTTTGCCGGAAAGAGGAATATCGCTGATAGCGTCTTCGTCGCCCAGAGCCGACTGCATGTCCATGTTATTGTCAGTTTCAAAATGATCGTCCACAGGAACGTCTTCGTCTACGATCACCGGTGGAGCGTCAATGTCAGAATCCACCACAACATCGGTTTTATCTTTAAAGAGCTTTCGCTCTTTTTTGGGATCAAAGGGCTCTTCTTCTTCAGTAGTAATATCAGTGGAAACCACGATATCCGCGCGTTTTTTATCCGGAAGCGCAAATATAATGCAGCTGAGTATAAAAAGAAGCAAGGCATGAGCCGTGATAGAAATCAACCAGATAGGCGCCTGTTTAATCTGGTATTCAAATTCTTCCTTAAGCGGATCTTCTCCCAACTGATCTGTTAAGCCATCTTCATACATTTCTTCTTCCGGAATTCCCTGATTATCATCAACCATGAAAACCTCCTGAAAAAAAAGAATAAGTGTAAACGTATAGATAAAGTATAGCACAAAACGGATGATATTGCACGAAAAAAATGCCGAATACGGCATTTTCCCGAAACAATTTATCCTGGATTGATTATAAAACCTGCGGCGTCACGCAGTGAACCGAAGACTGCGTCGGGCTTCTTCTCAGAAGATTCGATAGCATCCAGCGTGTTAGGATTGCCTGTCAGGCAGATAATACTCCTGCAGCCGGCAGCTTGCGCTGCCTGAAAATCAGTAATCGAATCCCCGACAAAAAAGGTTTGACTCAGCTCCATACCGTATTTGGAAGCAGCGTCGAGAATCATGCCGGGTTTGGGTTTTCTGCAGGAGCAGTTATCGGCATCCGTATGCGGACAGAGAAAAACATCCAGAATCCTTCCGCCAGTCTCTTCTACCTCATCAATCATCCGGCTGTTGACTGCGTCAATTTCCTCACGGGTTACAAGACCGCGGTTTATACAGCTCTGATTGGTAATCACCACAACCTCGAACCCGTTCTGGTTTAGCATTTTCAATGCATCTCCAGCTCCCTTTGCCAGCTGGAAATCCTTCGCATCCATGATATAGCTTGTTGTGTAAACGGAAATAACGCCGTCCCTGTCCAGCAGCACAAACCTGCGCGAGGTCATTTACTGAATGCCCATTGCCTTCATGTTTTCCAGACTGATTTTCAGACTGTCAAAGGGATCAATCAGGCTGGTATCCTGTTCAACGATGTACCATTCGCTACCGGCTTCGTCACAGGCTTTCAGGATTTCCGGCCAGTTCAAATTGCCTTCGCCGATTTCGGCAAACTGCTGTTTACGGCCGTCGTCCATGATAATAACCATGTCTTTGAAATGAACATACGATGCCCGTCCCGCGCACTTGCGAATCCATGCAGCCGGGTCACCGCCACCGTGCTGAATCCAATACGTATCAATTTCCATGATCATATTTTCCGGCCTGGTATTTTCAATCAGAATGTCCATGCCGGTTTTTTTGCCAAACCGGACGAGTTCGTTGGAGTGGTTATGGTAGCCAAAAACAAACCCTTTTTCACGAAGTTTGGCTCCGGCTTCATCAGCCAGGCCAGCGAACGTACGGTATCCTTCCTCGCCGCCGTTCATGTATTCCCTGGGCATCATGCCAATAGCAATATTCTTGCATTCCAGTGTATTGTGATCCTCAACCACCTTATCCAAATCGTTCTGAATGCTGTCAAAACCGATATGGGTTGCACAGACAGTCAAACCGGCATCGTCCACAAGCTTTTTGAGTTCACTGGTTTCAATTTCTCCATGCCCGGAGAGCTGAACTGCTTTGTATCCAATATCACTGATTTTGTTGAGTGAAACCGCCATATCCGCAGGTGTTTTCATAAACTCCCGAATTGTATAAAGCTGTGCTGCGATTTTCGTTTCCTGAGACATCTGCTGCTCCTTACCAAATAAAGTGGAAATTAATACCAATGGAGGTATAATACCACAAACGATTTTTTTTTCAAATAAAAATACAAATGCTTTCATTTTTGCATCTTATCCATGAAAATCCTGTAATTCTGGCTCCAGTGGCCGGCGTGAGCAATCTTCCGTTTCGGAAAATATGTCGAAAAACGGGTGCACGTCTGTGTTTTACGGAAATGGTCTCCTGCGAGGCGCTGATTCGTTCGAACCGCAAAACCATGGATCGGCTTCTGGATACCGATCCGGACGATTCGCCTACCGTGGTTCAGATCTTCGGAGGCCGTCCGCAGGTTATGGCAAAAGCCGCCGCCTTTCTGAACAGATCCGACTTCACAGCCATTGACATCAACATGGGCTGCCCGGCTCCCAAGGTCGGTAAGTCCGGAGGCGGTGTTCGGCTGATGAAAACACCGGAGCTTGCTTCTGAGATTGTTCGTGCTGTGTCAGACAACACAGATAAGCCTGTAACAGTAAAAATCCGATTGGGCCTGGATTCCGACAGCATGAACTATCTTTCGTATACTGAAAAATGCGTGGAATCTGGAGCCGCTGCAGTAACGCTTCATCCCAGAACCGCAGCTCAGAAATTCACCGGCCGCTCCGACTGGTCTCATGTGCGCAGGCTCAAAGAGCATCTGAACGTTCCGGTCATCGGAAGCGGAGACATCCGGACGACACAGGATGCAGTGCAGCGTTTGAACGAGAGCGATGCGGACGGTCTGATGATCGCAAGGGGCGCATTCGGCAACCCCTGGATATTCAGAGAAGTTGTTGCCGGTATCCACGGACACCCCATCCCCCTCCCTCCCACTGCTGAAGAAAAAGTCTCTTTGATTACAGACCATATCCATTACCTGAAGAAAAGCATGGGCGAACACACCGCCATGCTGCACATGCGCAAGCACCTGGCATGGTACACTCGCGGTATCCATGGTGCTGCCCGGCTGCGCGGTCGGATCAATTCACTGTCTACATGCGACGAGGCCGAACGCCTGCTGAAACATTTTTTTTCACCCTCTTCTTAAAGGAGATCTTTTATGCTGGTTACCAGGGAATTTGAATTTGCCGCTGCTCATTTTTTGACAGAATACAAGGGAAAATGTGAAAACCTTCATGGCCACACCTACAAGATGCAGGTCAGTGTAAGTGCAGATCCCGGAGAAGACGGTCTGGCTTACGATTTCTCACGCATCAAGGAAGTCGTCAACAGCGAAGTTATTGATATCGTGGATCACGCCAGCCTGAATGAAATTATCGGACCGCATCCATCGGCTGAAAACATCGCCCTGTGGTCCTGGAAAAAACTGAAAGACAAGCTGCCGCTTTATGAAATCAAGGTATGGGAATCACCAACCAGCAGTGTTACCTACAGAGGTGACCTGGAATAGTTCTGTGCAGCTCTGAATTTTCGCGGACTGACGCCATAATATTTTTTAAAGAGCTTTGAAAAATAATATGGATCACAGAAACCAAGATTCTCCGAAATATCCTTTACCGGTGTTGCCGTGGATTCAAGCGTCAGTGCAGCGGAACGAAGTTTCAGCTGATTAAAATAATTCGTGGGCGTCTCTCCGGTTGCCCGCTGAAATGCCTTGAAAAACGTGGTGCGATTCATTCCTGCCATCCGGGCAAGCTCGGTTGAACTCAGGCTTTTGTCCAGGTTGCTCACCATCCATCCGCACACCGCATTGATTCCCGTATGCGAAGTATTTTCGGGCGCGTTCTCCGCCTGTCTGGCACAACGGATCAGGATCTCACGCAGCAGGTTGTCTACCCGATGCGTGTATCCAACGGGTTTATACAGTATTTCCTGCATAATCTGTTCACCCTGCTCCCTGAGCATTCTCTCCGAACCAACAGACATGACCGTATCCTTGCTCATTCCCAGTTCACGAACAAGGCCCTCGTCCCTGAACATGTAAAAATGAAATCCCCATGCCGAACCGTCACACCTGTACGTATATGGCGTGTGCGACTCAGTAATGATCACTGAATTCGGCAAGAGAGGAATATCGCCGGCCGTATTCTCTTTGTGAATACAACCCTTTCCGCTGAACGTAATAAACATGGATGGATATGGAAATCCGCGCGGTTTACGAACATGATAGGTATTGTCTGCGTTGACCAGCCAGAACATCTTAAACACGGATCGGTCCCCCTCTGTGCCGTCCAGTGTATACGAAACATTCAGCGGATATCTCACAAATCACCTGAATAATTTACGATAACACATCTATTATGCACATATAGCCATTTACAGCCGATTTATCTGTAATATAATACATTTATGGAACAAGTCAAGAACCTTTTTTACGGAAAGGCTGTCATGCATACAAAAAAACGTAAACCTGAAGTAAAGAGATTATGGGACACCTATACCATTACACCCGACGCACCTCTGGTTCAGCGTGAATTCGGATTTTATTCCATGGAGGAGTGGAAAAAACAGGGACTTCCGGAAGACATTGACCGAAATGAATACTTTGGCTTTGAAAAGTCTGGTTCGCATTCCCTGTCAGGCCTGGGATGGTGCAGAGCGGAATTTTTTCCTGTCTTTGAAGATAAAATCATTGAAGACCGCGGGGAACACGAAGTGATTCAGGACAAAGCCGGCAGGCACCTTCTTGTATTTAAAGGAAGACGTTCGGGGTTTATGCCGGATTACCTTGACCATCCGGTTAAAGATAAACGCACCTGGGAGGAAAAATGCAAATGGCGTCTGAATCCGCTCAGCAAAGAGCGCTATACGGACATTGAAGATCAGATGAACCATGCCTGCCAAAAGCAATCCGAAGGCTACATCATCACCCAGCGCTGCATCGGCGGCTACATGTATCTGCGCAGCCTGATGGGACCGGAAGACCTTTTGTACAAGTTCTATGACAATCCGGACCTGATCCATGAATGCATGAAGACCTGGCTTGAACTGGCAGATCACGTAATCGCCCGCCATCAGGAGCATGTCACCCTGGATGAACTCTTTTTCGGCGAAGACATCTGCTATAACAACGGCCCCCTGATCTCACCGGATATGATCAAGGAATTCATCTTTCCCTATTACCAGCAGCTGATCACCAACATCAAATCCCGACAATTGGACAAGTCAAGGCATCTCTACCTCCAGATCGACACAGACGGATTTGCCAATCCGGTCATTCCCCTGTACAAGAAAATCGGCATGGATGTCATGAGTCCGTTTGAAGTGGCGTCCGGATGCGATGTAGTTGAAATCGGAAAAAACCATCCAGACCTGGTTATGACCGGCGGAATCGATAAACGCATTCTTGCATCCACCAAAAAAGAAATCGACGCGCACATCGACTACATACTGCCAGCCATGCAAAAGCGCGGCGGTTACATCCCAACATGCGACCACGGCGTGCCCGCGGAAGTTCCCCTGGACAATTACATGCACTATCGCAAAAGGTGTCTGGAATTTGCCTGAGTGGCAGCGGTTTTTGGATCCTGTTACGTATTGTCTTTATTCGAGAATCCGAATAAAGCATCCCCCGCCGCCTCCGCTGTCGACATGGCCGGGGGCGGATCGGGTTGGAGCTGAGGGCGGTGCAGGGGGTTTTTCCCTGCTTTGCGAGGCGTTTTTGAGGTACGATTCAATCGTGCGTGCATCAGCCCTGGACGCGGTCAGGGAAGAATCAAATACAATAAACGCATCTTCACTGGTTACATTTTTGACCCAATATCCCTTGAGCGGATCAACAGTGGACGCAATTTCATAATCTCCGGTCTGATTATTGTAAAAATAAAGCCCGGGTAATGTCAATTCGTTTGTTTCGCTGCCGGCAGTTGAGTTGATGTTCTTACCATTGGTCACGGTCATGGCCGTCCAGTCCAGGGTCTGTATAAATGGGTTGCCGATATGGTTCCAGCCCGGTTTGAGCTTGACAGGATAGGTTCCGCTCTGCGGTCCCTGCGTACCGGTCAGATTAACGGTTTTTCCCTTAAAGATGAATATCCAGAATGCGCTGCCCGGAATGATATTCTCAGGCGTGTCGGGATATTCAATATACCTGTCTCCGGACGGATCGTACTGAAACAGACGCCAGTAATGAATTCCATACTCGCCAAGGCTGTTTGTAAGCTGGGACAATCCGTTTTGAGTTACAAGCGGCATACTGATGGTCTGATAATCCTCCACAACATCACAGTCCGGTATATTTTTGCTCAGTGTGGCCTGTGTACCGTTTGTAACTGTGATCACCTGCGAAAGGTCGGTCTGTGGACCGCTGTCTCCGACCCGAACCTGAAAAGTACCGGTTCCATGGATTTCGCAGAAACCGGTCTCCGGTTCAATCGAAATGTCAAGTCCCTCTGTTGCGTTAACTACACTCCATGTATACGATGGTGTACCGGCATCAGCCTGAAAGAGCCAATTAAAACCATTGGTTATTGAAGTGATACTGTCAATAATCGTAAGGATATCATTATCCAGTTCTGTTGCAGTCACATCAGCGTAAGGTAATCCAGGTACAGTGCATCGAATCACTGCAGACTCGTTGAAGTAGTCGTGGTCCTCACCCGCGGTCAGGGTAACGCTCTGCCACACACCCCAGTTCTCAGAAGTAAAGGTGAGTGTCGCATTTGCCGAAACATTGATATCCGTGTCTCCGGACTGGCGGGAAACCGTTACCGTTGTATCGGAAAGCGGCTGAGCTGTCAGCCGGACATTGAATGTACTGGTGCGGCTCTCTTCAACCGTCACTGCACTGACATCCGTAACAATCTCCAGTGTATCATTGTCCTGTTCCGTAGCAGTCACTGAAGCATCATCCAGACCGCTGGCAGAACATGTAATCACAGCAGACAGGTCTGCGGCATCATCATCTTCCGCAGCACTTACCGTAACGATCTGGGCAGTATTCCAGTTGCTCAAATCAAAGGTCAGGCTGGCGCCGTCCGTTACGGATACATCACTGTCGCCGTCAGAGCGGAACACGAAAACGATAAGAGAATCCACAGGAGCAGCTGTAAGGCGCACGCTGAACGTTCCGTTTCCTGATTCGGGAACAGAAATGGAGGTATCGGACACCATGATCTGCAGTTCATCGTTGTCCGTTTCCGTTGCGGTAATGTCCAGGTCCGCGAGCCCTGAGCTGGAGCACCGAAAGACTGCGGAACCATTGGCAGCGTCATCGTCCTCTGCAGCAGCGAGTGTAACGGTCTGACAGGTATTCCAATTGGCGGATGTAAAAACAAGAGTGGCTCCGGAAGAAACCCGGATGTCCGTATCACCGCTGCTGCGAACAACCGTCACAGTTGTGCTGCCCAGCGGATCCGTGTTCAGTCGTATGTTGAATGTGTTGTCCGCACCTTCGTTTATCTGAATCGAGTCTGTCTCGGAAATAATCGAAGGTGTGTCGTTATCTGTATTGGTCACGGATACATCCGAAACACTCATCCCGTTGTATATAGGATCCGTACTTACTGCGTCCGCGTTCTTAATGGTATAATCGATGCTGCCATCGACAACAATCTCGTCCTCACCGGTTATGGTTACGGTTTGAGGCTCATTCCAGTTTGCCGCAGTAAATACAAGCGATGACACTGAGACCGTTCCTTCGGTGGTGTCAAAGCTTGACACCCCGATGGTCACATTCGCTGTGGGCTGGGTGTTCAGTACCACGGTAAAGGAAGCAGTCCCGCCCCCTTCTGTTGTGGTCAGTCCTGCTGTGGGATTTACTGTGATCCCGGCGGTATCATTGTCGGAATTTGACGCAGAAACATCTGCGGGATTCAAGTCGTTGTATTTGGGATCGGCGCTGACGGCCGCATCTGTATATATGGTTACGGCAGCATTTCCATCATCCAACTCGTCATCCACGCCTGTCAGCGTAACCGTCTGGGCCGCGTTCCAGTTACTTGAAGTAAATGTCATGGAGGAAGGGGCGACTGTAATCTCTCCGGTATCTGATGATGAAATGTCAAGGGTCACGTCTGCGACTGGTTCGCTGTCAAGAACAACCGTAAACGAAGCCGTACCTCCGGCCTCAGTCGTATTCAAACCCAGCGTTGGGGTAATTGTAAACCCCGCAGTATCGTCATCCGCATTGTCTACACTTATAGTCTGATCCGCCAGTGGATCGTACGTATCATCGGAATTTGCGTCATCCACGCTCAGGCGAATCTGCGCGGTTACAGTATCATCATCCAGATCATCATCCACGCCGATCACTGTAATCGTTTTCGGGGTATTCCAGTTGGCGGTCGTAAATGTTACCGTATCCGTATCCACGGTGCATTCACCGGTATTCTCGCTGACAACGGATATCACAACATTGCTCATCGGCTGGGCATCCAGCTCAACTGTAAAGGTATCCAGTGTTCCGGTTTCTGCCACTGCAGTGCTTCCGCCGCTTTCGGTAATCGTAAATCCGGCAACATCATCGTCCGTATTGTCCACGCTCACAGACTGGTCCGGAAGCGGATCAAAAAAATCATCTGAATTGCCGTCATCCACCCGAACTGATACCGAATAGGTAATGGTTCCGTCATCCAGAAAATCATCCACACCCGTAACGGTCACATCCTGAGGCGTGTCCCAATTCGCTGTCGTAAAGGTCAATGATTTTTTGTCAAGGGAACCCTCGGTTACATCTTCTGTGGACACGAGTATGACAACATTTGAATCCGGCTGGGCATCCAGCACCACGCTGAAGGAATCCGTGGTACCGCTTTCAGAAGTAAATGTGGATCCCCCGGTTTCGGTTATCGTAAATCCGGGACTGTCATTGTCCTGTTCCGTGGCCGTCACATCCACGTTCGGCATACCCACGCCCACACAGCGGATTACCGTAGAGTTGCTGTGAAAATCATCATCTTCAGCCGCAGCGAGCGTAACCGTCTGATACGTATCCCAGTTGGATGGAGTGAATGTCAGCGTACCTCCTGAAAAAACGCTGATATCCGCATCTCCGGAAGCGTACCCCACATATATATTCCAGTCCACTCCCGGGTTTGAGGTCAGGCGAACACCGAAATCCGCGGTACTGTTTTCGCTTACATCCAACGCGGCTGTACTGGTATGAATCGTTGAATCCGTCAGTTTGATATCAATCTGCGTTATAGAGGGCGTCTTTACAGGTGAGCGGGTTTTCAGTTCCGCTTTCCACCGCAGGTCGGTTCCGGATGTCGGGAAGACAAAGAGCTTGTCGGACTGAACCTGAAACCACTGCGTTCCGCCGTTATTGGACATCCAGTATTCCGCCCAGGTAAGCGCCGGATTGTTTTCTGTGACCGTCAAGCGTGCCGTGGGAATATTTGCTATCTCGGTGTCCACTTCTAGAGAAACAACCGTGCTGCTGCTGGTATCATATAAAAGGGACGGATAAAATTTGCAGGTATATGTATTGCCGTTTCCGGCAACCACATCCAGATCTCCATCACGGTCTACATCCGCGACCTGTATTCCATTGGTTACATCCGTGTCCGTGCCAATCGGAATACCGGACGTAACACTGCTGAAGGGCGCTGAATCCCCGTCGTTCAGATAGATCTTGTTGGGCGCGTCTGCGTTATGTCCGGTGATTACGTCCAGGTCTCCGTCGCTGTCAATGTCCGCCAGCTCAATTGCAAACGAATGATGGGTGTCTGTACCAATAACCGCTCCGGCACCGACCGAATCAAAGGGATCTGAATCGCCGTCATTTACATAGTATTTATTCGCAACACCGCCAATGGTTGCCGCCACCATATCCAGGTCTCCGTCGCCGTCAATATCCCCCAGCTGAATCATGTATACGGTATCTGTATCGGTACCAATATCACTTCCTGCACCCACGCTGTCAAAGGGGTCCGAATCGCCGTCATTCAGATAGTATTTGTTGGTTGTTCCCGAATCACCGGTTACCACATCCAGATCTCCGTCGCCGTCAATATCCCCCAGCCGAATGGAATACGTATTCATTACGTCCGTACCAATGTTGTCGCCTCCGATAATCGTGTCAAAGGGGCTGGCATCTCCGTCATTCAGGTAGTACTTGTTGGTCGCGCCCGCGTTTCCGGCAATTACATCCAGATCCCCGTCGCCGTCAATATCGCCAAGTTGGAGTGACCACGTATTGTCCATATCCAAGCCAATCGATTCACCATTACCAGCCGTATCAAAAGGGGTGCTGTCTCCATCATTCAAAAAATAAATATTGGTCTTGTCTCCGGGATCCGCATTTCCCACCACAAGGTCCAGATCCCCGTCCCCGTCAATATCCCCCAATTTTAAGGAACGGCAGGAATTTGTCCCGATACCGATTACCGTACCGGTGCCGGCACTGTCAAAGGGAGTATCGTCCCCGTCGTTTAGAAAGTACCGGTTTCCTCCTCCGGAAATGCTGCCTGTGACTACATCCAGGTCGCCGTCGCCGTCAATATCGCCCAGCTGTATAGCATAAACATTTCCAGTGTACGTTCCAATGTCACGGCCTGAGACTTGATTCGTAAATTTGGAATACCCCCTGCCGCTTATACAGAATGTATTGGTTCCGTTGATCCCGGACACCACATCCGAATCCCCGTCGCCGTCAATATCAACCGTACCAATGGATCGGGTATTGGCTGTATCCGTACCGATATTCGTGCCTGCTGTAACTCCGGTAAACGGGGCTGAATCCCCGTCATTCAGATAATATTTATCTTCCTGAGCATAATTACCGCTGACCACATCCAGGTCTCCGTCTCCGTCAATGTCAACGGTTATAAGAGACCACGTATCATCCGTGTCCGTACCGATTGCGGTCCCACCTCCGATTGCATCAAATGGATTTGCATCCCCATCATTACTATAATACTTGTTGGTCTGGCCGACATTGCCCGAAACCACATCCAGATCATTATCTCCGTCCAGATCAACTACTGAGATAGAACGGGTCGTGTCAGTATCCGTGCCAATGGCGGTTCCGGCTCCGATTGTATTAAACGGTGATGCGTCGCCGTCATTCAAATAGTATTTATTGGTTGCACCGGAATTTCCCGTAACAACATCCACGTCTCCGTCGCCGTCCAGATCGGCAAGCTGAATCGAAAACGTGGTATCTGTATCCGTGCCGATATCGGTTCCGGCGCCGATCCCGTTAAACGGGTCTGAATCCCCGTCATTCACATAATACTTATTGGTCTGTCCATCGTTGCCGGCTACGACATCCAGATCGCCGTCTCCATCCAGATCAGCGATTGCAATCGAACAGGTTGTGTCCGTGTCGGTTCCGATATCGGTTCCGGCTCCGATCCCGTTAAACGGGTCTGAATCCCCGTCATTCACATAATACTTATTGGTCTGTCCATCGTTGCCGGCTACGACATCCAGATCCCCATCGCCATCAATGTCTGCGGCCACAATGGATGTGGTATCATCCGTATCGGCTCCAATGTCTGTACCTGCTCCAACACCGCTGAACGGATCCGAATCGCCGTCATTCGGATAGTACTTATTCGTTGCGCCAAAGTTGCCGGCAATCACGTCCAGATCACCGTCACCATCAATGTCTGCAATAGATATGGAACATGTGTCATCCGCATCCGTGCCCACATCTGTCCCGGCAGTTACATCAGCAAACGGAGAAGTGGTTCCGATATTCTTATAATATTTATTGGTGACTCCGTTTTCCGCAGTAACAACATCCAGGTCTCCGTCATTGTCCACATCCCCAATCTGCAGATAATAGGTCGCATCCGATTCTCCTCCAACAGCAGCACCACTTCCCACGCTGTCAAAGGGAGCCGCATCTCCATCATTCAGATAGAGTTTATTGGTTGCAACAATATTTCCTGTAAGCACATCCAGGTCTCCATCGCTGTCAACATCCGCAAGCTGGATGGAGTAGGTTCCGTCTATATCCGTGCCAATGGGGGTTCCTGCTCCAACACTGTCAAACGGAATGGAATCACCATCATTCAAATAATATTTATTGGTATTACCGCTGTCGTTTGCCGTAACCACATCCAGATCTCCGTCACCGTCAATATCCCCTGCCTGGACCGCAACCGTATCATCCGTATCCGTTCCAATATCTATTCCCGCTCCAGCGGTGTCAAAGGGATTCGCGTCACCGTCATTGAGATAGTATTTGTTGGTCGCGGACCAGTCCGCCACAATCACATCCAGGTCATTGTCGCTGTCCAGATCTCCAAGGGTAATAAAAACCGTATTGGCGACATCAATTCCAATGGACGAACCGCCTGCTACGCTGTCAAAGGGAGCGCCATCTCCGTCGTTCAGGTAATACTTGTTGTTCTGACCGGCATTGCCGCTGACCACGTCCAAATCTCCGTCACCGTCCAGATCGCCAAGGCAAATCGAATAGGTTGTATCCGTGTCTGTTCCGATTGCGATTCCGGCGCCAACCGAATCAAATGGATCCGCATCTCCGTCATTCAGGTAATACTTGTTTTCAACCCCTGTATTTCCAGCCACGATATCCAGGTCTCCGTCACCGTCAATATCACCGATCTGGATGCATCGCGTATTATCCGAATCCGTCCCCAGATCAGCCCCGGCGCCGATGCTGTCAAACGGATTGCTGTCTCCGTCATTGAGATAATATTTGTTGATACCATTGTTGGCAACAACCACATCCAGATCCCCGTCCCCATCCAGGTCGCCCAGCTGAATCATTCTGGAATTGTCTGTATCCGTCCCGATGCCCGCTCCCAGAACTGTTCCGTCAAACACCTTGAATATCTGACGCTTCCACGCAAGATAGACTTTCTGCTCATCTGCGGACCAGTTCGCTCGGGTCTTTGCTGTGTCTTTGAGCGTATCCACAGAAAAATCTTCTGTAAAGGGTAATCCCGGATCAGCCGCTTTCAGTCCGGAACAAAGAGACGCCATTACCAGTATGAGCCAAAGCGAAGTTTTTTTCACTCGCATCAGAACATCTCCAAATGTTTCACACATGTTAACCGTTGCTCCCCGTATCCGGCAAGTCAATTCCCAGGCCTTGCCGGAGGTTCAGGAACCCGCCGCTCCTCATTTACTTCATCCAGTCTGAACTGTTCGTCGCTGGTTTCATTCCCATCGGTATCCTCTGATTCACCGCCGCCGGTCCCGGTCACATGGCCGATTACCTGGTCAAAAACAGTATCCGACAGCAGGCCGTCTTCGTGCTCAATCATTTCCGAATTATCATCCACTACCTCTACCGTATCCACACTGTCTACAACCGCCTCCATGGTATCCGCCACCGGGATCACGGTTCCTCCAATCTCCGTTCCAGGCGACGGCGGTCTGTCATTCGTGATCAGGGAGGAATCGCCACGGTCCACTGGATCCGCAGGAACGGCAATGGATTCACTGAAGTCGCTGGTTTCTCTCTCTTTCTCATCCAAACGTGTCTCTGACGTTTCACTGCGTTTCGTTTCTTCCTGCGGTTGAACTACGCCCGTTGTTTTGCCACTCTCCGTTCCCTGATCACCAACAGCAACCTTTTCCCCAGTCGAAGTATCCTGGATGACGGCTTCCGTATCGGGCTGAATCCTCACAAGACCGTCATCCACAACGCCACGCGTTTCCTTCATTTTTTGAATCAGATCCTTGGGTATTTCCTGTACCGAACAGAAACCAATATCCTCGTGAACCGCTATCTGACGGCCATCCTCCAGCAGCAGCATCTGCGGACCCAGATATTTTCCCATCGTCTCCGGAACCATGGACACGCTTACGGTTCCTTCAAGCACACGCACACGCGTCTCTTTGACCGTTATCATTCGAACAATAAAATCAGTTCCCCATGCCCAGGCAAGCAGAACCGGTGTCTGAATTTCAAACCCGGATTGACCCTCACCCGCTTTAACTCTAGCGCGAAGAGCTCCTTTTTGGAGTGTAAGAATTACTCTTCCAGCTGCGGCGCCGGAACCTTTCCTGGAAGCAAAGGAAAACATCGTCTCCGGTCTCACAAACACATGACTGTCTGATCCACAAACAAGTTTTATTTCAGCAAACGAATTCTTTTTCACCTCGATTGTGTCGCCTTGATAACACACCATACCTTTTAATGCTGGCAGTTCTTGTTTATCTCGTGTTATCATCACACTGCCTGAAACATCAGTGATGCGTGCAAAAACTTTTTTCTTGCCTTTTTCATCCTCAGCTGAAGCCGAGTTCATTGACCAGAAAAAAAGAGCTGCGGTCATACACAAAATCGGTTTTGCCATTGCAGTGTATACACTTTTTCGCTTCATTCGCAATGATTCCCCTTGGTTAATAAATAAACTGAATCCCAAATGAGGCCGTATATTTTCGGTATTCATCCAGCGTTATATTGCTGTCAAGATCAGAAAATCCACCGACAATAAACGTCTTCACATAACGATTTACAGGCCTGGATAACTTGAGCTGTGTGAGAATCAGCCGGCGCCTCTCTTTCACACCATAAATATCCCATGTATTGCGGTAAAACCGCTGCTGCCAGTACAGCGACAGATCGAGATTTATCTTTGCCGGCAGCGGCCATAAAAAACGGGCACAGGCACCGGCAAAATAATAATCACGGTAATCTGCCTTGACACTTTCCGCGCCGCCGGAAAGTGTAAGCTCCAGGCGTTTCTTCATGTGACTTCCCAGGAAAAACCACTCCGAAAGACTCACAGTATGTCGCAGCCCGTCCTTGATATCCACGCCCATATAGTTCTGAAGCCGCATGCTGTATTCGCTGATCATCAGTCGTTTCTTTGTCTGCACCCATATCAGGGATGGAGCAATCGTATGAAAACCGATAAAATTCTTCTGATCAATCAGATACCGGCTGTACCCGTACCGAAGATTATACGAAAGCGGTTTACGTTTATGGCTGAATGTCAGACTTGCGGTGTGCCCCTGAAAATCATTATCCGAATGCTCTTCATAATAATCCAGGTCACCGCTGTACCGGAGACTGATACTGTTTTCTTTCTTTGCCTTGCGGATCCATGCATCCAGTCCCAGCGACATTCTCCAGCTGTCCGTATCATCAAACAGATCCTCGGTCAAAGGTTCCAGCACAATATTGCTGTCATATCCGCCGCTGATTTCAAAGGCAACACCCCATTCTCTCTTCTTTTTCACAATTTTTTTCTTTGGTTGTTCCTTCTTTATTGTGCCTTCAGTTTTTGTTGTACCTTCAGTCTCCTCAGACTGAGCGCAAACCCAATCTGCGTTAACAAGAATCAGAACAACGGGAAGAAGTATTGTACAGACAAAAAGTTTAAACGTCATTGGTAATTCCTTATTTCAGGGAAATCAGCACGTATTGAAATCTCCTGCAGAATATAACCGAAAAAGTATCCGCGAGTCCTGTGAAAACATTTCTTTTATAAGAATACTCCATATTTCCAGTCACGTCAAGGTAATATTCGTACACCTTATGCTTCAATATCGGCAGAACATCTTGTCAGGATTAGTTTTAAATTATTTTTTAGTCAAAACACGTCGAGCATTTTATCGCGGTTTCAACTCGTACCATATCATTGGAAAGGTATATCCGGTTGCCGGGTTTGATGGTTTTTGCAAACCGGCATTCTCTTTTATGAAGCTTGTTGTTTCTGGACGAAAGTATATACGGCAACGTGAGAGCGTCAACAGCAGCGGTTTCATCCGTACAGACTGGATAAAATTCCGTCAACCCCACCATATTCAGAATATCCCTGTGCTGTTCGGATGCCAGAATCACAACATCCCGGTCCTGAATCATTCGGAAAAAACCGGTTCCGGAATTGCTGAGTTTTTCCAATTCCCGGACATCAAGAAGGACCTGCTCTGAGGCATTCTTTACAGCGTTCTGTATGTCCTTCTGCGCCTTGATTATGGACTCTGAATCCGCAATCCCTTTTAATTTCAGACGCGTAAACTCGTTCTCCTCCATCGCGTCAATCGTCAGCTTGACCACTGGCTCCGTTTCCATAGGCGCCGTCTGTTCTGTCGGTGTATAATCCATCCACTCGTTGATGTGCGAAACATATACTTCACTGTCGTGCGTCATTGCCAGGGCATCGTCTACCATGGCTGCGGTTCGTATCACTTCTGAAAGGCCCAGCTGCTTGATCAGACAATCAACGTCAGGCGGAACCTCACATAACACATACGGGGTCAGTGCCGCCAACTCCGAAAACATGGAAATACCGTCTCCGCTCACATAGTCAATCCTCTGAAGTGAAATAATCGGAAACCCTCTGCATTCCATTAATGCCTGAGCAATTTGCTGTTTTACAATCTGATCGGTATTGGTATCAATAACACCGGTAAGATAAACAACCTTTTTGCCGCCAATGTATCTGGCTCGAGCAGAAAAGGGACGCCACTTCATCAGGCGTTTATCCATCCTGTATTTCTGGACATCCAGAATGCATTGAACATCATCTGAACTGATCACCTGGCTGTCTTCCAGAATTTCTCCGAGCCGCCGTGTGCTGCTTCCGTACTCCTGCTCTTTGAGAGCAGCAACAACATGCTCCTCTCTGCACAACCCAAGCCACACAGCAATCTGTCCGAACCGATGAGCTATTTTTTCAAACATGATTCATCCTCTGGTCTCAGTTATCTTGACGTATTCTTATATCATATATAGCGTTAAAGGCTTTTCAAGGGTAAAATGCGGTTAACTGCGGTCGATGGCCTATGGTCTATGGTCGATAGCTGAACTGCGTAAGAACTTAAAAGACAAAAGAGTCTTTTCGCAGTTCAAGAAAAAAAGAATTGGACAGGATTTACGGGATAAATGCGGACGCGATTCTTTGTCGGGTTGTATCGTGCTCCTGCTTTTCTATTGACGCAGCTATCAGAATAAAATCGGTTTACGCGGCGAAATTGAACGGTCTC
>CAZGEP010000091.1:0-18736 GCA_964524955.1 uncultured Planctomycetota bacterium
TGTTTTCGCGCCCACTTGTCCACTTCTGGTTTGAATTTCTCGGGTTTACGTTTAAATACGGCAATAGCGCCATCATAATCTCCTGCAGCAGAGAGTTTTTCTGCCTCCTTCCGAATGCCACCCAGAATAGCCTGAATAGCGTTCTGCTTCTTTTCCCGTAGCTGTGAAACGGCATCCCTGCATTTCATCTCCAGAACAGTTCCTCTGGCACGGTTGCTCAACAGTTGGTACTTTTCAATGGCAGAATCATATTCTCCGGGATGTTCCAGGATCCAGTTTTCGATATAGGCGAAGGTTTCCTCCAACTTTCCCATTTTGTCTGACGACACATTGCTTTTGTCTGGTTTCTTTTTCTCAGTATTTACGGAAGTATCACGATCCGGTGTCTCAGGACGATCATCTCCCTTTAAAGCAAATAAAACTATACCTGCTGAAAGCAGAATCGCTGCAGCTGCACCAATCCATTTCCAAGGGTTCGGTTTTGCTGGAATCTCAGCTTTCTTCAATCGAGAAGAGGATTCCGATCTTTTCGAACGTTTCTTTTTTGTCGATAATTTTACCGAGCTCTTTCCCCGCTGCGCGAGAGCTTCTTCCGGTGCTTTTCCATCAATAACCAACTCCATGTCCGCTATCAGTTCCGTCGGACTCTGGTAGCGGTCCCCGGGATCCTTTGCCATCATTTTTTCAATCAGCAGACAGCAGTTTTTCGACAGTTTCGGATTGAGTTTGCGTGGACTCTGCAGTTCATCCGTAAGGTGTTTGGTCAGCACCACGGCCGCGGATGATCCGGAAAACGGAGTCCGTCCTGTTACCGCGTAATAGATCGTTGCGCCCAGCGAATAGATATCACTCCGCGCGTCAACTTCCTCACCACGCGCCTGTTCAGGGGCCACATAATGCGGGGTTCCCACCATCATACCGGTCATGGTCATTTCGCTCTCAGACCCAACATCCTTGGCAAGCCCCATATCACAGACCTTGGCAATATCATCCGGAGTCACCATGATATTGGCGGGTTTTATATCCCGATGCACAATTCCTTTCTCATAGGCGTATTCCAATGCCCGTGCGACCTGCATGCAAATGTGAAGCGCGTATTCTTCATCCAGCCCTTTATTCCCAGGAATCATGCGACGGAACGTTTTGCCCTCAACATACTCCATGACAAAATAGTAGTAATTTTTATAACTGGACACGTCAAGTCCACGCACCAGATTGATATGGTCAAACTTACCTGCAGTCTGAGCCTCACGCATAAAACGGGCAAGAAATGTTTTATCCTTGGAATGGTTGCGGGAAAGGACTTTGATGGCAACAAGACGGTCCATGGAGATCTGGCGCGCCAGAAACACTTCACCCATAGCGCCTTCCCCGAGTTTTTTGATAAAATCGTATCCAGGAATCAGCTCGCGGGATTTCTCTTTGCCTAGTTCCGTTAGTAGTGTTTCCAGCTGCGGCCGGGCCAGCAGCCCTTCCTGTATCAGAAACTCACCAACGGGAACAACAGAACCTTTTTCCTTTGCCTTCTCGAATCGGGCTAAAGCCTGTTTCAGCTGCTCTGCACTTAAAAATCCGTGCTGAACCGCAAGCATTCCGAGTTTTTTCATACTATTCTGTTCAGGCATATAGTTTCCAAGAAAAGGTTATATATCCATAAGAACCTTATACATATTAATATAGCACAATTTTCAGCATTTTCAAGTAAAAAGACCCTTGCCTTGCATCCAGCATCAGTTGAATGTCCTGAAGAAAATTAACGCCCCCAAGCATGAAATCATTCATTGCGCAAAACAGGACGGCACTCATTTTGACGTGAATAAAAACGGCAAGATGGACTGGGATGATTATAAAAAAAGAGACTGGTGAAAACAACGTAAGATCTTCATGCCCACAAAAATCAAACCCTGAGGTATTATTTGAAAACCTTCCGGATCTTATCACGAAGATTGTTCATTTTCTTTTTAACACCATCGTTCTGTTTTTCAGCCGTATCAATAGCGGATTCCGGTTTATTCATCATTTCCCGGGCCTTTTCCCGAAGCGAATCTGCGACGTCTGAGCTCCTGGAACCGATGCCTCTGATCATCTCGGATAACACATTTTGCAGTACATCTCCGGCAGTAACTCCGTCGGGTCCGGTTCCCAGTTTCTCAAGATGAATATCCGGAAGTGTGATACTTTTTTTCTTTCCATCCAGTCCTTTCATGAATACGGAAACCGTGGCGCCGTTTATACGCAGCTCATTGATCTGTATCTTTTTTCCGCTGTCTCCTGTACTTTGACCACTGTTGGCCTTCACATTGTCTTTGATCTTCTTCAAATTACTTCCTTTAATATCTAGTTCATACATGATTTCGGGTTTTTCTATGCAAAGCTTTTCAATCACGATTTTATCGCTGAAAACCGACATCGCCTCCAGATCCAACCGGAACTCTCCAGTCCTGAACGCATAGTCGGTGTCAAAGCCGGAGGGATTATCAATTTGCATACCGCTTATTTTGCCGGATCCGGAAAACAATGAAATCTTCGCTCCCTGTATCCGAACCCGGGTTCCGAGAACCTGGCTGCCTTCTGTCTCAGCGGTATGTTCCACCAGCCAGGCCAGCTTGAAATGAAGGACGAATGACAGACAGACAATTCCAAGCACAGCAGCAATCACACCCAACACAACTAATTTCTTGATCATGACATATCCTTTGCGCAAACGTTCATAAATTCAGCAGCTCCGGCGGCATTAATCACATGTTCACGAGTCACCCACCCCTTACGGGCTGTGTATATTCCGTACTTCATAAAGTTGAAATGCTCAACGGCATGCGCATCCGGATTGATACTGATGTGCACACCGCTTTCAACAGCTCTCTTGCCCCACCGCCAATCCAGGTCAAGCCGCTGCGGACTGGCATTAATCTCAATTGCAGTCTGGGTATCGGCGCATTCCTGAATGACACGCTCCATGGTAATGGCAAAGGGTTCGCGGGCAAGCAGCAGTCTGCCGGTCGGGTGGCCGAGTATATTGACCTGCGGGTGTCGGATCGCGCGAATAACACGCTCGGTCATCGCTTCTTCAGACATTCGCATGCTGCTGTGCACCGATGCAATAACAAAATCAAATCGTTTGAGAAAATTATCGCTGTAGTCCAGTGATCCATCCTGAAGAATGTCGCACTCAATTCCCTTGAGTACAACAAAATCCGTTAGACGGCTGTTTATCGCATCGATCTCTTCATGCTGGCGTGTAACGTCTTCTTCCTGCAGCCCTCCTGCATAGGTAACCGATTGACTGTGATCTGTAAGTCCGAGATACTCAAGCCCCTGTTCACGGCAGCAGTTGACCAGCTCCTGAATCGTGTTCATACCATCACTGTAGGTGGAATGAACGTGAATCATACCCCGAATATCTCTTTCCTCAACCAGGATTGGCAGCGCATGATTTTCAGCAGCCTCAACTTCTCCAAAATCTTCCCGAAGCTCCGGTAGGATATATTCCAATCCAAGGGCATGATATATTTCAGTTTCATCCGCACATTCAATACGATCCTGGTCTCTGAAAATACCGTATTCGTTCACTTTCAAGCCCATAGACGTTGCGCGGCTTCTCAGACGCGTATTGTGCTCTCTGCTTCCAGTCGAATGGTTGAATGCAAACGGAAACTCGCAATCCGTCACCAGCCGCAAATCACACAGAATACCGGATTCCAGACGCAGGGTTGTTTTGGTTTCTCCGAGGACCACAGTGTCTGCAGCCGAATCATATCCGGCAAATACAGCCATGATCTCTTTTCGATCCGCGGTTTCACAGCTTGCGGTAAGGTCAATGTCCTTGACGGTTTCTCGCCTTCTTCGTACGCTGCCTGTGATTTCACATTGATGAATTTGCGGAATGTTTCTGATGAAAGCAAGCAGGTCGTCTGCTTCTGCATCCGCCTCAATCAGCAGGTGCCGTTCACTGTATTTTTTCAAATTGGTTATACCCTCCAGAACATTCGTCTGTGACTTCTCTCCAAATCCTTTGAGTGAGATCAGCCTGTTTTCAACACAGGCGTATTCCAGCTCACCGACCGTTGTAATTCCCAATTTCTCATGAAGTGAGCGTACTTTTTTAGAGCCCAGCCCCGGAATCGACAGCATGTGAATTAATCCCGGCGGTATGGATTCTTCAAGCTCACGAAAATACGGCAGTTCTCCGGTCTCTGACAGCAGTCGAATCTTTTCCTCAAGTGCCTTGCCCACGCCTTTAATTGTATTCAGTCTGCGGTCTGCAACCAGCGTTGACAGATCCTCGCTCAGACGTTCAATCGCACGCGCTGCATTGGCATAGGCCCGGATCTTAAAAGGATTTTCACCTTTGAGTTCCAGATACACACCAATTCGCTCCAGAACTTTTGTGATTTCTTTCTTATTCATGTCATCGCATCTCCGTTGGTAATCAGACGGAATCGTTTGGCCGTAAGCATGTAATCAGGCTCCTGCCAGCGCCGGGTCTTCACGTGCCTGCGTCCAGTGTCTTTAAAGAAACGGGTGCAATTATTATAATTCATAACGCGGTCGAAAAGTTCATCCTGGTATTCCCATTCTACAAAATGCTCAGTGTTCTTATCACCCAATCGGCTGATATTCAACGAATTCTCTTTCGGTATCGACGGTTTACCTGTCTGCGGTTCCGGTCTTTGCGGACAGGACGCATCCACGTATTGACGGTGCATCCATGCCGGAAGATAGAACCGTATCCCGGTTTCTTCTGTAATTCGCCTGATAAACAGCATTGCGTCAGCCAGGGAAATATATGAAACATCCTCTGGTATGGGAATTTCGCCCAGTTCCTCGATCGGTTTGCCCATAATTTCCAGCCAATGTCCCACGGTAACCGGCGTAACCCCCAGGTAAAAATCCCGGGTAAAAAACATTTTCTGAAAAGAGTGTCTGGATGCTCCAGGCGTGAAGTTCTTATTCAATTCCGCGGTATCTACACGCTGTAGAAGAATCCTCCTGCTTCTAAATATCGCATCAGAGCTGTCTACCGCGCGCTCAGCAATGGTTTCGATTCTTCCGGAACGAAGATCCACACAGAGATATGTGTCCTGAGAACAAATTTCTTCAGATTCGATTTCTCCCGGGCGGGCACGGAATCTTCGCATCACATCTCTGCGCATCTGGTGCGTCATAAATGCCAGAGAGGGATAGCGTGAAGCCAACGTATCAATGGATTCTGCAATCGCTTTAACCGTTTTGGTATCCGATTCCGTTGTAATCACAGATATATCCTTTTCATAATTTCGGTACTCAACCGACGGCAGAAGGCTGCCTGAAGAAAGTCGTATCTGGCGGATGTAATCCAGGATATTGTCCGGGGCATTCAGGGTGTAACAGCCGCCCTCAAGCAGTCCCTGGATATCTGAATGCAGGTCATCCGCATTCGGTTCCTTCTCCAGTACCCCTCCGACAATTGCGCCCACGCATTGACGCAGCATAGCCATGTATTGATCTTGGCGAACATACTGGCGCAAAAACAGAAAGCCCCCGGAAAGCAGACCTGCCGCGTGAAACCAGTATGGATAGGCTTCGTCGTTTTCTGATTTTGCATATGCGGTAATTGCACGTTGAATTGCAAATTCCGCACCGTGACGGCAAATCGGAAATCGGGTATCCAGATCCCGGCATTGATCGCGAAAAGAAATCGCAGCCTCTCTTTCACCGGATTCCATTTCAACCGCTTCTGCTTTTCCCATCATGGCGTACACTTTTGTACGGGGATTTCTCTCCAGGTCATTGAAAATATCCATGGCATCTGAAATTGAATCCGTCTTGAGCAGACAACGCCCCTGCATGTATGCAGCGTAATAGCCTTCCCTGCGATTGGGATGCGAAAGTGCAATATCATTAAAGAGCTTTTTCGCGTGATCATAGAGACCGTCTTTAAAATACGAATCCGGTGTATCCAGAACAGATACCCGGGTGGGTTTTCCGCGGACCTCAATACGGACATCTCGAAAACACGCACCTTCGGATGAAGAAGCAATCCCCGCCAAACCGCCCTTAAGCGGTTCCGGATCTATCCAGCTCAGAATTTCTTTTCCATCGGCAGTAAACTGTATCCGCCCCGCACTGAATTCTGCGCAAAGCCGGTATGCCCGTCCCGTTTCCGGAACCCATCCTGAACAAACACCTGCCGGTTGCTGATTTCGGGCAATCATGCTTCCTCCGGACGATGCCGGGCCAAAGCGCAGGCAATAGCCGTCATTTCTTGTAAGCCGAATATCACGGGCCGTACCGGAACACAAATGTATGGTGAGGTCCGTATCCCGCTCAGCACACACCATGCAGGAAAAACGGATATCTCCGCTGACCGGCACTTTATAGAGCAGAACGTGTTCGTTATCACTCACGGTTTCCAGACCATCCCGGGTAACTTTCCAACGCTTGTTGAATGGCCCTTTAACTTCGCTCCACTCTCTGTAGGACTCCATATTTCTGAAATCAGCGTTGTACAGCTCACGCCACTGGGGTTTTCCCTCCAGCCATGTCTCCAGTTCTTCGGCCAGTTTGTACGCGCTTTCATGCCGGTCTTCTGTTTTTTTCGAAAGGGCTTTGAGGGCAATCCGTGTCAGATCTTCGGGAATATCGCGTTCCGGTGCTCGAGACAACGGATGCTCGGGTGGGGTATGAATAATCGCTTTTAAGAGCGGAGCAAAGCCCAGGCCGGTAAAGGGTGTTGTCAGTGTCAGGATTTCATAAAGCATAACGCCGATGGAGTAAATATCCGACTCAGGAGACACCGAATCCGGATTCCCCCCGGCCTGCTCCGGAGACATATACGATGGTGTTCCCACGATCTCTCCCTGGAGTGTCATTCGTGACATTTCCTCGGGAACGTTACGAACACTTTGAATGGCTTGTTCATTGAATTGAATATCTGAATCGTCTTCCGCCTGCTCCCCGTCCTCACCTCCTTCTGATACACTGTCCGTTGATTTATTGCGAAAGACCTTTGCAAGTCCCCAGTCCATAATAATCACTTCGCCATAATCACCTACCGCAATATTGGCGGGTTTCAAGTCACGATGGATTACGCCCTTGTCGTGTGCGTATGCCATGCTCAGACTAATGCTCCGCAGGATCTCGACCAGGCGCCGCATGGTCCACTGCTCTGCCGCTTTTTCATCGTGACGATTGAGCATGTTGAGAATTTCCAGCAGGGTGCGTCCTTCTGTAATTGGGCGCATGGTATAAAACTCACAATCATCGCTATACCGACCGAATCGGTATACCGGCATAATCCCGGGATGCTGAAGCTGCCCCATAACCAGGGCTTCTTCCATGAACCGGGTCCGTGTACTTCCGGAGGACCCGGCTTTCTCCTCGGATAGAAGCTTAAGCGCAACATCCCGTTTGGATGCACATTCCCGTGCCAGATAAACCACACCGCCCCCGCCGCGCCCCAGCTGCCGGATAATCCGGAAACGGCTCTCCGTAGAATCTACGATGTCAGAATTTTCTGACGGACACGACGTTTCTTTTTTCTTCTTCTTTTCGTTCTGCTCTTCGTGTATATCTTTCCAGATATTTTTCACCTGGGAATTGATAATCGTGTCATCATCACCCGCGTTCACGGACACGCCCCGTTTGAGGGTCTGCCCCATCAAATCGTAACCGCAGGTTGAGCAGGTATGACACTCTTCGCTGATTTGCTGGCTGCAATCCGGACATTCCATTACATACCGATCCATTTTGGTGTTATGTGATTGATCGATTCAATTATACTGCATGAATGCCGGAACTGCAAAGAGAAAACATCAATAAAAAAGCCGGCTCTGCACAGACAGAACCGGCCATTGGACCACGGGTTTTCCGGGAACCCTTATTCTTCGAGATCCTCGTCCGCGACAAGGCCCTGTCTCTCGTGGTAATACGGGCCGTAACGAACGCATTTTTCTACATCCTCGTCCAGAAAATACTTGCCGTGCGAATCCATGAACACCACGTTGCCGCCGGTGCTGTGATTGCCGGTTCGGTCTGTGATGATCGCGAGATTCGAACTCATTCCGTTCATCAACGCTTTCCCCTCCTCGTCCATCGGCGTCTTGTAGAGATAGAGAAAGCTGATCGTGTCACTATCATTTGCTGAAGGACAGTAAAAAATCTCCCGGGAGTCCAGACAACGGGTTTCCTTGAGAAGCTCAAGGGCATTCTCAGCGTTCTCTTCGGAATATTCTGCGTCATCAAGTCCACCTGCATTGGGAAACAGACTCTTTTCAATATCCTGATCAGAATACGCAACACAGGCAATGGCAATCTGCTTCAGATTGCTCAGGCATTTCAGCCTCCGAGCTCTTTCACGCGCATGAACAAGGGCCGGAAGAAGAATTCCGGCAAGAATAGCGATTATGGCAATAACAACCAGGAGCTCGATAAGAGTAAAAAACCGTTTCGTTTTCATTTTTATCACCTCCTCTCTATGTTATTTACAAGGTTTTTTTAGCTCTTATTTGATATTATATACTATATTCCGGCCATGTCAACCCTGTTTTTCCTAAATTCTTTTGTATTTGACATCGAACACACAGAAGATACAATATAATTGGAAGGTTAAACCGCTTTCATATTAATGTAATACAAACCATAGCAAAGAGATATAACCATGAAAAAGAAAGCATTGGTTCCGATCGCAGACGGTACGGAAGAAATCGAAGCCGCCTGCATAATCGACGTACTCCGGCGTGCCGGGGTTGCCGTAACAGTGGCTTCAGTCATGGGGCGCACCAACATTACTGCCTCCAGGGGGCTTTTGCTAACCGCTGACACATCTATCAGCGAATGTTCAGATCAAACCTTTGATCTGATTGCACTGCCAGGCGGAATGCCCGGAGCCGAACACCTCAGAGACAGCGTGCCGCTAACCGATATGCTCCGCAGCCAGTCGGCTGCCGGACGGTTATACGCAGCTATCTGCGCCTCACCGGCAGTGGTTCTGGAGTACTACGGTCTGCTTGACGGTAAAAAGGCCACCTGCTATCCATCCTTCCTGAATCAATTGAACAGTGCGGAAGCCGTGGACAGCAGCATTGTAATAGACGGAAACTGCATTACCAGCCAGGGACCGGGCACAGCACTTGAGTTTGCACTCACACTGGCAGAAGCACTTCTCGGCGCAGATCACGTACGCAAGGTCGCAGAGCCCATGCTGGTAAAACGGTAAATATGTTGACACACCGTGTGCTGCCATTATAATAATCAAAATTTTATTTTTTGGATTGCGATTCATGGCTGACATCAAATCAGAATTCACCAAGGGAATCATCAAGGAAAATCCAGTATTGATTCTGATGCTGGGGCTCTGTCCCACGCTCGCGGTTACAACAAGCCTTGATAATGCGTTGGGCATGGGTGGTGCAGCCACGTTTGTACTGATCTGCTCCAATTTAATGGTATCCCTGTTCAAATCAATTATTCCCAAAAAAGTTCGGATTCCCTGCTACATTGTGATTATTGCCACCTTTGTAACAGTCGTGGACCTGGTCATGAATGCATACCTGCCAGCTCTACACGCCAGCCTTGGCCTCTTTATCCCCCTGATTGTGGTCAATTGCGTTATTCTCGGTAGAGCGGAAGCATTTGCCTCCAAGAACTCTCCCGTAAAATCCGTTGTTGATGGCATAGGGATGGGCGTTGGATTTACGCTGGCTCTGTGCATTATGGGAACCATCCGGGAATTCCTGGGTACCGGACAGATTTGGAAAACACCGGTATGTCATTTCTTTTCCAACCTGGATGATGCAACCGTCAAACCCGCAGGTGTGATGACTCAGGCTGCAGGCGCGTTCCTGGTACTGGGCATGCTGCTGGCTCTGAGTCAATATTTCCAGAAGAGGAAAAAATCCAATGGCTGAGTATATGGTGATTATTCTCTCGGTAATGCTGGTAAACAATTACGTATTGGTCAAATTTCTCGGTCTATGTCCCTTTATCGGTGTATCCAAAAACACGTCATCAGCACTGGGAATGGGCTGTGCTGTCATCTTTGTCATGACCATGGCCTCCGCGGTTACCAGTCTGATACAAAAACTCGTGCTGGCCCCCTACGGGCTGGGTTTTCTTCAGACCGTCACATTTATTCTGGTTATTGCCACACTGGTTCAGATTGTTGAAATCGTAATGCAGAAAGCTGTGCCGCCTCTGTACAAGGCACTGGGCATTTACCTGCCGCTCATCACCACCAACTGTGCGGTACTTGGCGTTTCCATTCTGAACATTGAAAGCTTTGGAAACCTTTCTGCCGGAACCATGTTTTTTAAAAGTGTTGTTCAAGGCTTTGCCGCAGGCCTGGGTTTCATGATTGCCATGCTGCTCATGTCCGGCATCCGCGAACGCCTGAAAAACGCGGACATTCCCGAGTGTTTTAAAGGCGCGCCCATTGCTTTTGTATCCGCAGCGCTCATGGCCCTGGCCTTTATGGGATTCGCCGGCCTGGTGTGACTGGCTGTTCCTACCCGAATATACCCGACAGATATCTATTCCAACCACTCTCCGCGTACCAATATTTTATCCCTCCACTTGTTTCACGCGTTTTCTCCAATCCCCCGTGGAGTCCACAATCTATAGACAGGCAAGGCGTATCCTGACGCACTAAAGAACCAATGAAAACATTGTAAAACATTTCACTGCCCTTGAGCGTCTGATTCTATAATTATTTTTCTTGCAGTCAGCAGGTTCTGTTAATAGAATGGTACGTATGAATTCAAATCGAAAACCGTTCAGTCTTATTGAATTGATGGTGGCTTTCTTTATCCTGGCCTTTGCGCTGTCTTCCATTGTGGTCATCATCCATCGGTACAGCAATTCGTATTTTAACGCTACCTGTATAGAAAAGGCGGTTCTCCTGGCCCGATCCAAAATGGAGGAGGTTCGACTGAATTCCGCGGAAATGTTCCCATCCGGATCTTCAGAAAAGTTCAAAGATAATCCGGGGTATTCATGGACAGTGCAGCGTAATCGTAAAGATGCCTCTGACAAGTTTCTCTTCGAGTTCATAACGGTTTCTGTTTTCTATCCGCAGGCCGATGGAGACAAGGGAAACATCAGTCTCCAGCTTTTACTCCTCCAGGAAAAGGACGATGACAATGTGTCCCTGTAAAAACATGACCTGGAAACGCAAACACTTCACGCTATTTGAAGTGCTGCTCGCTTTGTTTATAACGATCCTTCTCTTTGCCTCGGTGAACGCGGTGTTGTCTTCAGCCTTTACTACACGTCAGAAATTCAGTGCCCACTTTAAGCTGGCCACCCACACCACCAAGGCTATCTCTCTGATTGCCGAGGATCTGGAGCACGCGGTCGCGGTCTATCAACTCAACCTTACCGGTTTCAAGGGCAGCGACGAGGAGCAGCTCGGTGTGCCAGCGGACAGCATTGAGTTCAATACGACAACAAGCATTTTCTCCAAGGCATCGGACGATGTTTCCATCACAAATGTCAGATATTATCTGGAAGAATACAAAAACACAGAGGGGGATTTTGTTCAGGACATGCTTGAACTTCGCCGTGAAACCATGTCTGTTTACTCAGCACTGGAAAGCAGCAAACAAAAGAGTACCCAGTTTGAGGAAAAACCGGATGAAGAGCTGGACGTGGGAATTATTCAGGGAGTCACCGGATTCAATGTTCGCTACTTCAATGGTACGGAATGGAATGACGAATGGAAAAGCGGTGCAGGAGCGGATTTGCCGGATGCTATTTATATTGAGCTCAGGATTTCTCCGGAGGCAATCATGAGTCCGAGGCAATACGAAATGGTCTCGGAGCAGGAACTGGTCTTCAAGCAATACATCACCATCAAGCAGGGCACGCTGGATGATGCCGGTGAAAAACTCCCCGAAGAAGTAAGCCTCAACTGACGTTCAGTTATCACATGGACGAACGCCGGCTTTTTCAATGATTTTTTTCTCCACCTCTGCCTGGTTACCTTTGGGGATAAAGGACCAGTGCCGAACCAATCCTTTGGGAATTTTATTTTCCGGATGAGAATATCGGTTTGCAATTTCCTCATCTGTCAAGGCGCGAGAGTAGAGTACAACTTCATCAATCCGTGCGTTCAGATCAAATTTTGCCATACCATCGGGTCTGCGACCGATGCAGAAGTTTCCCTTGCCGCTCGTACGCGGTTTGTTAATATCCCGCGTTTTCGCGACCTTACCGTCTACAAAAAGAACAAGCTTTTTTCCGTCATATGTCATGGCCAGATGATGCCAGGTATTGAGATCAAGTGTATGCTTCGCTGAAGAAACACCAATCTGATTTTGCTTTCCGCCTCCGATATTCATCAACGCCGCCGGCCTTTTCCTGGAAAGTAGAATACTGAAATGCGCCTGCGTCCATTCATGCGCGTTCTTGCCCGCGATCCAGCGCCGTGTATCCTTGCCCACTGGGTATTGAGCAATACTTACCCAGGCCTCAAGGGTCAATGTTTTGGGATCCAGTGTCCGTTGGTGTGGTTCACAAACAAACGATCCTGTTGCATCACACAGCAAGGCCGTGCCAACACGGCCTTCAGCTGTATATCGTCGGGCACCTCGCTTGGAATCAATAATTTTATTCCCACTCATCTTTACGGTTTTCTTTTTCGTTTTTGCAAACCGGACCGTTTCCTTCTTTCCGTTTCCGTAAAAAATATTATCGTTGACTACCAGATTGACCGCCTTGTGCATCTGATAACAGGAACAGCTGACCGCCCGTACAAGATTGCCTTCCACAGTAATGCCTGTGCTTCCCATATCATTATAAATTCCCTGTCCGTGTTTGCGGCAATGCCGACTGATCACATCATGGATATAATTTTCCCGGATTACGGTTCCCGGCTGAGCTCCCAGGGTATATATCCCGCCCCCGTCTGAGAGTTTCTGCATTACGTGATGAATATGATTATTCTCAATAATATTGTTCGAACAGGGTGTAGGCTTGGGATCCCAGCGCCAGCCCACGGATATCGCCGTATACGGCATATTGTAAATATGGTTATTGCGAATCACCGTTTGATCTGTAATCCCCGCCCAGACTCCAATGCATCCGTAAAACCGCTTTCCGCAGTCATGGATCCGGCAGTTTTCTACTATGGTATTACGGGCAGCGGCTTTCTTATTTTTCTCCCTGCACACACCTATTTTAACTGCACTGCCTCCGCAGTCTGTTATCTCACAGCACGAAATAAGGTTATCCGCACACCAGCGCCCGATACTCAGACCACTACCTCCTACATGCTGAAAGCAACATTTACGAAATGAACACTTCCGTGCCCCGTTCACCCGGACAGCCGCCAGCATGATTCCACGCCCGTGCTCGCTCTTGTGATTCCCTGCCTGACTCCCCGCATAACAAGCCAGATCGTATAAGGTTGCGGAATGTTCAAATGAGATATTTTCAAAATGAATATTTTTCACAAATGCTCCTTTTTCGCCGTTCCCTGCAATCTGAATCAAGGGATCAATCCGGGAAGCAATCACTTCTGCTTCGGTCAGATTATCGCCTTCCAGCGGTATGCAGGATAGAACACCGGTATCCCGATCCAAATACCATTCTCCCGGATGGTCCAGCAGCTCAATTGCGTTTTCCACAAAGTACGGAGGATGCGGTTCAAAACCCGTGATTCGGTACTTGTCACGCGGGTGATTGTGTTTGCGGTACTTGAAACGGACCATTTTCTTTTCAGGGTTCACCCCCGCAATCCGGATGCGTGACGTGTTCCATTCGCTGAGCAGTATGACCGCAGCCTGCTCAAACTTCTTATATGGCCGAATATCATTGCCGCGATAATAAAAACTTGTATGGTTGTCCTTGCCGGGACGGACCACACGAAAGTACCCGGTATTCGGATCCCGTGCCATGGTTGCCCGGCGTCCGTTTACAAAGAGTTCTTCAAAAATCCATTGGCCGGATTTAACTTCAGGTATGGTGGTTTCCCAGACGTTTTTATCCTTTTTCTTCCAGCCCGTAATCCGACGGCCGCCGCTGATGCGTGTTGCTTTATCCCCAGCGCCGGACCAGGTAATGGAATATGTATCTGTTCCTGAATCAGCAGCATCCATTGTCAGTGTCTTATCAAAAAAAAATATACCGTTGCACAATTCCACCCGAATATCTTTTTTTAATCCCGCAGCCACCAGTTCGCGAACCGCTTTCTGCGCACGCTCAATCGTGGCAAACGGCTTTTCCCGGGAACCGGGATTGGTATCTGCACCTTTTGTCGAAATATAAATATCCGCGGGAGCCGGATTCTCTTCAGCAGAAATCGTATTGAAGGACAGACAGAGAACAATAAGAAAAGTATATTGTGTTAAAAAATATCTGGACATGATACCTCCGGATGGAATTTACAGACAGCTGCATGAGTATAAGGGCTTTAATTATACCGGGGATAAAAGTTATTTCAAGAAAAACAGCATCGTGAAGAATTACGGTTAATCTTTTTCGCCCAAGCCCCCCTGTCCCTCACTTTCTATGTTTTCCTGCACCGCAAAGACATCCTTAAACTTTATGTAAACAACCGCACCGCCCAGACAGACAAGCCCGACAAGATTGAATATAAGAATCCGGTACCCTTGGGAAAGCCTGCTCGTATCAACGAAAAATATTTTCAATACTGTAATCAAAAATAAAATCAATCCGGAATACCTAACCCCCCGGTTGTTTTTACGTATCCCTCCTGCAATCAGACAAAGTGCGAACACTCCCCAAAAAAGTGAGACGCCGCCGGAACGTGCGTCCGGGGCGTAGAAAAAAAGAACAGTATGAATCTCCAGACTCAGGTAAAGAAAGAGAAAAACCAGTGCCCCCACACCAAACATTACCATTGTTACCAAAAATTCCAGTGCCTTTTCCCTGGATGACCTGATCTTTAGATATATCGTAGAAAAAACACCCACAGCCATTGCATAGTTAATCATACGCATAACTGCACTTACAAAAGAGTATGTCAAGCTGTCGTAAAAGACAAACCGTGTGGTCAGCTCCCAGAATGAAAGGTCAACAAGAATCAGTTTACAGCATAACCCGATCATGCAGCAACACAAAAGTGCTGAAAATGTTTCGCGGCCAGTATGCATCAGCTGGTTCAGCAAAAAGCCAAGGGTTCCGACCCAGATCAAGGTAATCATCGGCATTGTCATGGGCGAAAAGAATGCGTCGGCAAAGTAATAACACTCAAAGTGCAGAAAAACAAAGAGCGCTGAAAAAAAAATCCAGAAAAAAACGTCCGCCGCAGTATGCACGTGTTTGAAATCCCCGATATCGTTTTCCGGAAAAATCGTATACCCTTCACACTTCGCAACGCGGTCTTTTTTAAGCATCCAGTATGCACCGGCCATAGACAGTACAAGCATTCCCATAGTCGAAAAACGCGAAAGCATCTCCTGCAGATATCCGGTCCCGCTGATGGAAAAGAAATGCCGGTGCATATCCACTGCAATAATACGAAGCAGGGTAATTCCATACATTACACATGCGGCAAGCCCCATGAAATTACTCAATAATTTCCGGCTCATCCAGAGGAAAACCAGGGCCAGAATAGCCCATCCCGCTGTAATCCACTCCCCAGAAAGGGCCAGCGGAATCGTAACCGCGACACACAAGGCAGACAACCCCCATAGAATAGTCAGCAGATTCCGGTCCCGTACCCGTTTTTTGAGGAAGAAGAACACCTGTGCCGCGTAAAAAACGGCCAACCCGGTAGTGACAAGAGCAGAATACCGATACCCGAATTCCCGGTCAATAAGCAAATAGCTGAGTCCAAAATATATGCTTAAATTACCCAGCATCATGCACAGTTCAATAACCGTTGATTTTTTCTCATGCATGATATTGTACACAATCGGTATTGCAGAAAAAAGCAAATAAAAAAGCGTAAAAAAGGTAAATGCCGTAAGAAAGTCGTTGCTGGTATAGTGGAATCCGAGTGCAGTAACAGCAATCATGTATGTAAATATAAAACTGAGAATATTCAAGACCGTCCAGTCCTTATGCCGCGCCATTCCCAGCACACCAATCCCAAGAAGGAAAAAATACATATACAATCCAGCCAGGTTTGTCTGACCGGTGTGAATGATAATGGGCGTGCAGTACCCGCCAACAACGCCGAGAATAGCAGTCAGAAGGGAGTTCAGCCGCACCGCAGCAACAACAGCGGTTACGGTAATCACAATCATCAGTCCGAATGCCGGCAGATCATTAATAAGTGCGTACATGCCGTGTGCGGCAAAGATACTGAAGTAAAGTACCGCGATACCGCCTCCCAGCAGACCATGGCCGACCAGCATATACTTTTTGCCGGCCAGGCGGAACCCAATCCCCAACATGGCCAAACCGGCCAGGATGCTTAACAACACCCTTCCGGTTTCATTAATCCAATTGCGGCTGATGGAATATTTGAGAAAAAAACCCACTCCCAGAACAATAATCACGATTGCTGACCGTACCAACCATGTGCTGGCGACCGCGTATTCTCTGGACATTCCGTTCTTCTGATAATCCCCTCCATAGAGAAACCATTGCCAGATGTTACTGAGTATCTCTTGGGCCTTTCGTTCAAATTCCGGTGGGACACTGCGTGCAGCAGGCTGGCAGAATCCTGCCTTTGCAACCGGAGACTGCGACGCAACATCATTGGAAATCGGTTTCGAATGCTCCTCTCTGTTCGAGTCCATCGAAGCCTCTACAGAAGGTACAGGTTTATCGGAGCGCATGCGTTCTTCTTCTGCGGGACTGGATGTCGATGTCATCCGCAGTAACGATGAAGATCCGGTTTCTTTTTTTCTGGATACCACATGCTTCGGTTCTGATCGTAAAGCGGAATCCGGTTGTTTGGGTGGTTTGGAGGCCTGCAACACCTTTTCGATAAGCTCATCCAGTTTCTTTTCCAGGGAATTCAGTTTGACATGCTGATGTTGAATATCCGAGGATAACTTCTCTGCTTTGGAGAGCAGTGAAGCCAGCATCAAAACAACTATAATCATGACCAGAATCACGAGTCCGCTCAACAGCCACCTTCCTTTACATCAATCGGATTTTCTTCCCTTGCTCACTGCTTCAGGATTTTCGGATCCGGCCGCCCGGCAAAGGGAAACCAGAGATACCCGAAACGGTCCGGCACATTGGACTTATCACTTCCGGTCGGGGACCACATAATATCCAGATCCGGTATTTTATCAAACACCTGGTCATCTGTTGATCCGGGCATAAAATATTCAATATTGAAATTCCATACCTTGTTGATCTGTTTCGGGTTTACCCCCAATGCCTTAAGCGGGACAGCCATTTCCATGATCCACGCTTTACTCTCGATCAGTGAGCAGGCCACCTTGATTTCGGGATTCCACGTAGAATCTCCGCCGCGAGAGTCAAAAAGAGAGCCGGCCGAATCGGTAGCGATCTGGTAATAGGTATACAGGTTCTCACCACCGCTGGGTTCGATAAAGATATCAATATACTCTCCATTCCAGAGCGCACTGTCCCGTTTCTGTTTGCTGGAGTTCAGGATCGGAGATTGTGTTCGGATAATTACGGCAATGTAAAAATGCTCAGACCCCATTAACAGATACGCGTTTACGTTTTCATCCGGTTTGCGATCCGGTGAAAGATTCTGAATCGAATAAAACGGAAGCGGATCCGCCAGATTCTTGTACGCCTTGTCCAGCGTTCCATCAACAGTAATCGATTCAGGGCTTCGGTTGACACGCACAGCCGGAACGTCCAATTCGGACTTCCATCTATTGAAAACATCTCTGTCAATGGTATCGGTCCACAGAAGCTCAATCAGTCTTTTCTGCTTTTTCTCCGCTTCTTTAAGTTGTTCGGCCAGTTTTTGATTGGTTTTCTCCAAATCGTTCAAACCGGTCCGAATTCTTTCCAATGACGCATGGACTTCCGTCTTCAGCGTTGCATTCTGATTTCGGTTTTTCTCAATCTCTTTTCGCAGACTTTCGTAACTGGTCTTATTTTCTTTCTCCAGCTGGTCCAGGCGGTCACTCTGTCCACAACCGGAACCGAACATTACGCAGCAAATCAGCAATATACCACACACATATTTCATGGATTCATCTCCCTGAAAATTCATACAAAACTCTTATCCCGTTTTATTTTAGAGAATTCCAACCCTCTGTCAAGTTTATCCCTGTATCTCGCAGACAGAATATTCTTTTTTAATTTTTTCTGGAAAATCATCCGGGTTCAATTATTATGGTATGATTACGTTTTCCGTCATTTCAGTTACTTATGTTTATATTTTCCGGAGGTTGAATTCGATGCTGCCAGAAGAAATCTTACAGGGACTGATTCAGAAAAACAATAATAAAATTCTGCTCGTAGTGTATGACGGGCTCGGTGACATCCCCAGAAAAGACGCAAAAACCCCTCTGGAGGCAGCTAACCATCCCAATCTTGACCGCCTGGCGTCCGACGGCGCGCTGGGGTTCGCAACCCCCATTTCCCCGGGCATTACACCGGGCAGCGGTCCTTCGCATATGTCACTCTTTGGTTATGATCCAGTCAAACACCAGATTGGACGCGGCGTACTCGAAGCCCTGGGCGTGGGCCTGGAAATGACCCCCAACGATGTGGCAGCCCGCGCTAACTTTGCTACGATGGATGAAAACGGAGTTATCACGGACCGCCGTGCGGGCCGTATTCCTACGGAAAAGAACAAAGAACTCTGCAAAAAACTATTTGAGCAGTTAACCTTTGTTCCAGATGAAGA
>CAZGEP010000092.1:0-18696 GCA_964524955.1 uncultured Planctomycetota bacterium
GTTATCAGTGGCTTGCGTCGCCAATCTCCGTTGATAGAAAATGGAACATCCGATACAAGAAGCATAACAGAGTATCAAGAAAACCGCGCGTATTTGCCTCCCAGTCGCAGGCCGTTAAAATAGTTATAAATATATTCACACCGGAACTGTCTGACGATACAACAGTTAGACGACGACTGAGATAAATCCTTTAAAAAACTTGACAGTTAATAGTTAATCGATTATACTTTAATTGATTAAAATCAAACCGTTTATTTGAGGAGGGTGGCATGGGCAAAAAATTGAAATCAAAACTGGCATTAAAAGGGAAAAAGGCGGATATGCTGAGTCGGAAACAGAAACAGATTCTTACCCAGGATCTGCTGGAGCATCCAATCCGATTTCGAATTGTGGAGTGGCTCTCCGGAGAGAATGAGCCGCATACCCAGAGGGAGATCGGCAAAGCGCTCTCTCTGTCAAACGCATCGGTTCATTACCATCTTAATCTGCTGGAAGAGATTGGAATCGTTGTACTCAAGGGGACCCGGCCCGGGCCTAACAGTATAACTGAAAAGCTGTATACTGCTGTACAGTTGCGGGGAAACTCAGAATACAATCCCCCATATTATCTGCAGCTCACTTTCTCCCGAATTCAGGAGCTCTACAGAGAAGCAGGAGAGCTCATTCCCGCCGACTGGGAAACACACCGTTTTCTCGCAGGCTGGTTCAAAGTGCAGGCAACACCAACCGAACTCCGCAAGCTGAAACGATCACTCATGAAGACCATCGAAGTATTTCAGAAAACACACAAAAAAACCGGCAAGAATACGAAGATGGCTGCCATTACACTTGGAATTCTGCCCACAGAGGGTGCCGGTCTGCCCGGATGCATGGACTGTTTTGATATGATCTCATAAAACGCTCACAGCTGCATGTATGTGTTGCATCTTTTGAGTCAAAAGCCCGGCACCGCGCCCGAATACTGGTGATTCAGGCTGCACTGGGATGTCACGTGTTTAAGAAGGTGCACGACCGGTATCCGAATACGCTCAAGTTTCTTGTGCCGTCAATCCTCAGAGAACTTGAATCGGACTCCTTTACCGTTTTCTGTAATCGTCTGTACTTTTACGCGCCGCCTTTCCCGGTTTTACTGATTTGCATCTTCAGGTGCACGGTTTCTGACTGCGGATCTGCG
Organism: uncultured Planctomycetota bacterium; assembly: GCA_964524955.1. GTDB lineage: Bacteria > Planctomycetota > CAZGEP01 > CAZGEP01 > CAZGEP01 > CAZGEP01. Next base: position 1,175 of record CAZGEP010000092.1, read on the forward strand.
CACAGAGCGTCCTGTTCCGTGAATTGGGCCATGAGGATTTCCCGTGCATCAGTTCTGGAGAAATCATAGGCGATGGAAATGGTTCCCTGATGATCTTCCTGGCCGGATGGGTAGGAAATTTTGTTCCGTTCATCCAGCAAAAGTCCGCCGTTCCAGGTTTTTCCGTCATCCTGAGAAATAAAGGCTCGTAAGTCACAGCGCTTGGTCTTTTGATCAATCATTCCGTGTTTGACCAACAGAAGGCTGCCTGAGCGCAGACGACGGATAAAAAAACGGGAGCTGGTGTGCTGAATATCCGACGGACTGAGCGGACTCCATGTGCGGCCCGTGTCTGTGGAGACGCTTTCGCCGATTCCGTATTTTGTGCGGACCAGCATCCAGAGGGTGTGGTCCTCTTTTTCAATGATCATGTGTTCGTCAAATTCCCGGTCCTCTTTGGGAACGTGGCAAGCCCCTCGCACAGACCAGGTGGTGCCGTTGTCTGCAGAGGCAACCGCTTGCGCGCTGTTGTCTGTCTCTCTCCAGGTGGAGACCGGCATCAGCCATTCACCGGAGCGGAGTACCGTGGGTTTAGACATCATGATGCCGTCGGTCAACCGCCGGGGGGCGGACCAGGCTGGAGAATCCGATTCCGGATCGTCCGTGGTTAAGGCCCATACACCGGCTTCGCGGCCGTCATGGCCAATGGTCTGCGCCCAGAAGACCCATAGCCGCTGCTGCGGATCCAGCCAGATCTCCGGATCAAAGCAGCGGACCGGATTTTCGCAGTCAATATAGAGCACCTCGTTCCAGGATTTGCCGGAATCCGCACGGGTTACGATCACCACATAGTTGTTCTCATCTTCCGCAGGAGTAATGCCTGCATACCATACGGCCCACAGTCTGCCGGCCGGGCTGACTGCAAGACTTGCGATTCCCTGGAATTTGCGCTTCTCCGGAAGAAAATCCTCTCCGGGAGCTGGAATGATGGTAGGGGGACTCAGATATTTCTTTTCAGCCATGTGCAGTAAACCTCAATGTTTATGGTTCAGGGGTTTCGCCCGTGGCATCCAGGCGTTTCTTGGCTTCTGTGTACACATCATCGGGCAGGGGGCCGTTCTCGGCTGCGGGCAACATTCTCTTTCAAATGGTCGGGGTTGAGCGTGCCCACAATGGTTGTATGACAATGCAGATGGGAGAGTATGAATCGAAGCAGAAAGGATGTTGGTGTTTCTCCTTCGTCCAGCAACTCTTTAAGTCCGGCGTTTTGGAAGGTTTCCCATTTGTTTGATTTTCCCAGTCCCTCGCCGGGTTCTCCTCTGGCTACACCGCCGCGGATGATCACACCGGCTCCGCTCTTTCCAGCCTCTGTAATTCGGTTCTCGTGCTTTCTTTCCAGTGCGGAATATGGTATCTGAAACGCATCAAAAACCCCCCAGTCGATATAGGTCTTCAAGTGAGGAGAGGTGGACGAACATCCGATAAAACGGGTGGCCCCGGATGTTTTGAGCTCAGTGAGGATATCAACCAGACCGGCCTGTTCGCAGGTCTTTACATCCGGATTGTGAAGCTGAAGCAGGTCCACGGTTTCGGTCCGCATTTTCATCAGGGAATCGGAAATATTACGCAGGATATTCTCTCGTGTCCAGACATGCGGTGTTTCATCATGGTCTCCGGCAAATTCCACATGGCAGCCGCATTTGGTTGCCAGAAAGAACTTATCCCGTCGCTCGGACAGACAGTTTCCGACATAGAGTTCGCTCATGCCGTAGTCATTGGCTGTGTCAATGAAATTGATTCCTGCGTCCACAACCGCGTTCAGTATAGTTCGGGCCTGATTTTCACTGCACGGCCGTCCGCTCCAGATACGTGTACCTCTGACCTCCATGGCACCGTATCCGAGGCGAGTTACTTCCATTCCAGTTTTTCCGAGCAGATTTCTGGGCAGCGACATTATATTTTCCCTAAGAGATTCGGTGAAGATTGTATAGATTCTATTTTTACAGATGATCCGGAAAAATCAAGAAGAGAAAAAAATAGGTTGTATTTTTAGCAAGAAATGATATATTGTCAGACAAATAAACTGTAAGGAAATGCCTATGAAAGAGAATGTTGCTACGGCACTGCTCAATCGGATTCTGGACACGATTTCAAGCGGCAGCATGAAACCTGGAATGCGGTTTCCGCCGGAACCGGAGATGGCCAAAGAGTATGGTGTCAGCCGGGCCACGCTGAGACAGGCTCTCAAAACACTCGAAGCCGTGGGGATCGTACAGTCCAAACCGCGCGTCGGAACCGTGCTGGCCGAATCCGATGCAACGGCCATGACCTATCTTTTTGGCGCACACATGTCTCTGGCCGGTGTCTCGTACGAGGATATTGCCCGGGCGCGTCTGGTGCTGGAGGAGAGCATTGCGCGTCTGGCCGCTTCGAACCGCACGGACGATGACCTGGAGAAATTTAAAAAAGCTCTGAATCTGGGAGCGTCAGCCAATGAACGGGAAACCATTCTGGATTATGAAGAGCAGTTTCATACCGCGCTGGTCGAGTCCGCGCACAACAAGATTCTTTCTGCCTTTAGAAATATCATCACTCTGTATTTCCGGATGTTCCGGGGCAGCAGGGGCATAGCGTTCTCAAAGAAATCCTTTTCAATGGTTCTGCAGCAGCATCGGGATATTTTTAAAGCGGTCCGGCTCCAACAGCCGGTAAAAGCCGCGCGCCTGATTCGCCAGCACCTTTCAACAAATCTGACAGGAGAGATCCATGCCAAATAAACTCAATTTATGGAACGGAATTTATCCGGCCATCCTGACCCCGCTTACAAAGGACCTGGTGCTGGATACAGACGCCTTTACAACGCTTGCGGAAAAACTCGCTGCCCAGGGCGTGGCGGGTCTGTACATGGGCGGAAATACCGGAGAGTGTTTCAGTGTTGATGACCGTGTACGCACGGATATGTTCCGGGCCTCAGCTGAATTAAAGGGCCGGTGCAAACTTATCGCTCATGTGGGCAGCGTACCCACCCGAAGAGCCGTTGCCATGACCCGTCAAGCAGCGGATGCGGGCATGGATGCGATCTCGGCGATCGCACCCTATGGGGGGCGATACACCATGGATGAACTGCTCGGATATTACCGGAACCTGGCCGACGCGTCAGACTGTCCGGTCCTCGCCTACCACCTGCCCGCACGAAGCGGGATGGACCTGGACTTGAACTGCTTTCACCAATTGCTGGAAATTCCCAATGTGATCGGTGTCAAATTCACCTTTTACGACTGCTATTTACTCGAGCGCCTGTGTACGTATTATCCGGAAAAGCTCTTTTACATGGGATCGGATGAAATGCTGATTCAGGGACTGGCCGCCGGAGCCGCGGGCGGCATTGGAAGCACGTACAACCTGACCGCACCGATTGCCGTGGAACTCTTCAAACGGTTTGAGTCCGGAGACATTACCGGCGCGCAGTCCTGCCAGAAAAAGCTCAATGATTTCCTGGAAGCCTTTTTCGCGATCAAAGGAGAACGGCTGACTGGATTTAAACGGCTTGCATCCGAAGTCCATGGATTTCAGGCTGTGTCCCCGCCACCCGCCATCATGCCGGATAAGGAAAAAATCAGCGGCCTGCGGAAAATCTACGAACAGTTGATAACGTAAATCATTGCATGGGGGGTTATTTTTTCCACCATTCGATGACTGTATTCAATTGAAGCCGCCAGGTGCCATCGTTGTTTTCAATTGATTTCAGGGTTTTGAAACGGTTGGTTTTATTCCAGCTTTCCAGATTTAGGATAAAATGCTGTACGTGATTTTTCTTGCGGAAAATGCCCAGCGTATCCTGTTTATGAATACAGGATCGCATTGCGGTCAGGGCAATTTCAGGATCCTTGTGTTCGGCAAATTTAAGCAGATGTATCGCGGCTATATTTTTTCCGCCGTAAACGGCAATTAAATCTCCGTTGATTAGAAGATCAAGCAATTTTTTTTTCAAGCTCTTTCCACTCAAAAAGGATGTCTGGTGCTGTAACGGCAGCTGTTTTTTGCTATAAACTTGACAAAATTTCATCTAAAAATACAATTTATTATTTAAAAAGAAACAAGATGGTTTAGCGGTCGTTTTCGGATATTTCTTTTACATGGCCATTTTTGGGTTTATGGTACGAATCTTTCAAGGGAAACGATTGCCGGAAACCGGTGTGTGTCTGCATATGCGGCATTTTTTCCGGACAAACGGGGGGATTTTGATATGCCTATCAGTATTCAAACCAATTGATGAAAGGGTAATCGGATGCGGCGTACTGTATATCTTTCACTGACCGTTATTGTGCTTGCTTTTTTCTCATTTTCTACTTGTACGGCGCAGCAGAGCTTCAAAACGGAGAAGTATCTCAGCATTCTCAAGGAACGTCCGGCCCCGGGATATTTGTTTGACCGGTTTTATCTCTCCTGGATGCAGACGTCAACGGTCGATGAACTGGAAACGTTTTTGAAGAAACAGGCAAAAACATCTCCGGAATTCATACTCTTGCTCGCGTTTTTTTATGAAAAGGAGGGATTGACTGATCAGGCCCTTAAGCGGTATGAGCAAGCCCTGAGCAAACATCCGGGTTCTGTGCGGATTCTTTATCACAAGGCCGGCCTTGAGTCTGACACGCTGGCATTTGCCAAGGCGATAAAGACCCTGGAAAAAGCCCTGTCGCTCAAACCGGGGGATGAGATGAAACGCAAACTGCAGAAGCGCCTGGGCAAGGTCCTGGTTCGAAACAATGCGGAAAAAGAGGCCCTGGTGTTGTGGCGGAAACTGATTGCTGAACACCCCGCGGATTTTGACTTGCGGGAAGATATTATCGAACTGCAGCTGGCAGAGGGACTGTATAAAGAAGCTATCGAAAACTGCAAAAATGCAGTAAAAGACCTTGCGGAAAAAGACCGCTACCGAAGCACCAAGCTTCATCTCCGTCTGGGTGATATTTACCGCCACGCAGGCAAACAGAAACAGGCGCTGGAGACCTACCAAAAGATTTTTTCCCAGGTCGGAAGTGGCAGCTGGCTGGAAAAGGAAGTCATCGCCCAGATTGAACATATCTACCGCATTGAAGATAACCTGACCGGACTTCGGGACGAGTTCTCCGGAATGATCAAGAATATGCCCAAACGGGTTGCGCTGCACAAACGGTTTGCCGAGGTGCTTTCGAAGCTGGGAGAAACGGAAAAAGCGGATAAGGCCTACCGGGTCCTTCTCACGATTACCCCGGGTGACCGGCTGATCCGGGAGCAATACATTCAGTTCTTGACTCGTTCGGAAAAATTCAAGGACGCAGAAGTCCAGGCCGCCTCTCTGGTCAAGTCTCATCCCGATGACCTGGAGCTGATTCTGAACCTGGCCTCGGTTCAGCATCAGGCCGGTAATTCCAAGGCGTCGGCAGAAACCCTGATGACGTACCTGGAAAAGTCCAAAAAAACCGAGTTTGATTATCTCCGGATCGCCAAACTGCTGCAGAGTTATGAGTGCAATCCAGCGGCTACCACGGTCTACCGGAAGCTTATTGATGCCTTTCCCGACAGTATTGCGGCCCGGGAGGAACTGGCTGCGCATCTCTTTGACTCCGGCAAAAAGGAGGAGGCACGCACGTTCTTTCTTGAAATGGCCGGCAAATCTGAGGGGGATGTGCTGATCCGGATTATCCGAAATCTTCACAGCCGTGAATTCACAAAAGACGCATATGCAGTCATCCAGAAGAACGACAACGCGCTTGGCAAAAACGCCGCGTTTCTGAGAATTGCAGCCGCGGTCGCAGCCAAACTGGAAAAAAAGGATGAGGCCCTGGGGTTTGCCAGAAGGGAACTTCAGCTGGTGAAACGGGTCAGCGAGCTGATTCCGGCAATCACGGGCGTGATACACGCGCTGGGAAAATCAGACGCAGAAGAAGCGCTGCTCAAGGAACTTACCGCCATGAAGAGCCGCTCGGTCCCGCAGATCTGTCTGCTTGCGGAACTGCAAAACCGGGCCGGAGACGAGGCCGGATCCGACAAGACACTGGATACAGCCATATCCGCGGGTACTGCAACCGAACTGTTACTCACCGAGAAGCTGCGTCTGGCAGAGCAGCGGCGGATGTGGGAGAAGGCAATCGACGTGACAGCCGCGCTGTACAAGTGTCGCCCGTCTCATCGATCCCTGTACGCGGGACGGCTTGCAGACCTGTGCATGCGCAGCGGCCGTACGGAAAAAGCGCTTCACTGGATTGAGCAGTGGAAGAAGGTGTCGCCCGGTTCTACTCAGCCCTATCTCCGGGAGGCACAGATTCAGGGTCGAACCGGAACACCCAAGGAAGTGACCCGGATTCTTCGCGCCGCCTGTTTGAAATTTCCCGACCATACCGGCCTTCATGAGCAGCTGGCATCACACTACGCCCAGAATGGACAGTCCCGGGATGCCGCACGCATCTACTGGACCCTGCTGGAAAAGAGTAAAACCCTGGCCGCCCGAATGCGATATGTGTCGGACCTGGCCATGCTGGCCGAGATGGACGGTACATCGGAAAAGCTGATCAAACACTTTATCAGCCGCTCCGAGAGCAATCCCAAGGCCGTATTTCCGCTGATCGCGTTGTCCGCAGTCTACCGAATGCAGGGAAACTATGAAATGCGCCGGAAATACCTGATCAAAGCCACGGAGATCCGGACCGACGATGTTTCCCTGCTGCATGAAATCGCCCGTATTGAATCCCGGGAGGGATATACAGAAAAAGCAATCACTACTTTGAAAAAAGCCGCGGAAAAGGACAAGAGCACTGCCAGCATGGAACGGCTGATTCAGGAGTACTTCAACAATGGAGAACCGGAAAAGGCATACCGGCTGATGCTCAAGCTCAAGGGCGGCACTGCCATGAACGCCAGGTCCCTGGAGGATATTTTGACCTCGCTGATCACCCATCGTCACTTTGCGTACGGTTCCGAACTTCTTCGCAGTACGCAGGGACGCTTTTCCGATAATTACCGCATTGCCATGCTCAAGGGTATTTTTCTTGAAGAATCCGAGCAGGTGGAAAAGGCCGTCGAACAGTATTTCCGGGTGCTGCATATCGACAAGGAACTTCCCCAGCGCCAGGCATCAAAGACAAGTTCTATTCGAATGTCCTGGTTTCAGAGCTATGAAAAGATCCTGCCCCCGGAGGCGGCCCGGTTTATGCGAGCCGATCATATCCGGTACCAGTTGTATAAATACCGCAAACCCAGGCGATATAGTTATTATTCTCCGTTTTTCAGCCGCAGCGGAGGCATTGCTTTGCCTCAGAGTCTGGACGAAGTGGAAATTTATGTAACCGGTCATCTGGCTACCCTGTCCATGTTTCTGGATGAAGAGCGGAAAAAGAAACTGATCGAACGGCTTCGGCAGAACCAGGTCCTGTATCCGGAAATCAAACTCCAGATGACCGGCCGTTCCAGCCTGAGATCCCTGCCGTTTCTGGATGACGCCATGCAGTCCGAAGACTATTCCGGCAATCAAACCATTGCCGCGCTCTGGATGCTGTACCGGGCGTATCAGGGTACAGACAGTAAGCTGCTGAAAAAGGCCTTTGGCCTGCTGAGCGATGATTATCCGGAAGTGGCAATTATAAGTACGCTGAATTCCGCTTCCCGTGGGGGCAATTCGGAAGAATATACCGAACTGGTAAAAAAGGCGGTATCCCTGCTTAAAAAACAGGAAAAACCCAGTGAATTTCTCCTGCAGTCTCTGATCCAGTTTTGCAGTCCCCGTCACTCCCAGGGAATCAGTGATGAGATTCGTACGGATGTTCAGGAAATCATGATTCATCAGTATGATCGTCTTAGGGACCGGAAAAAACCAATTCACGAATACATGATCTCGGGAATTATTTCTTCACTGTCACAGGACGAGAATCCCGAAAAGCTGATCCGTTTTCTGGATCGCGAGATGACGGACCCCTCTGGCGGCAATACCAACAGAATGCTATCGTATGTTTTCTACCATGGTTCACAGAACCGGCGGCTGGCTCAGCCACTCAGCTTTCCTCCGCAGAATCTGGAAGGGGTACCGTCCGTCATTCTGCAAAGTTTCAGCAAAGATCGGAACCGATATGGGGTGTTTTATAATACAAAGTTTAAATTGAACACGGACAAGGTCACACCCCTGTTGCCGACTGTGAAGAGCAGCATCCTGAAACTCCTTATCTGTGCGTATTGCGGACTGGATGAAAAGGTGGCCGCTTACATACAAAATTTGATGAAGAAAGAAAAACCGGTGATGAATGACCTGCTGCTTGCCGCGTCCTGGATGGGAAAGCAAGACCGTTACGCAGAGGCAATTCGGCTCCTGGCCCGGGTGCGATACCTGCCCATGAAATATCAGCAGCGCAAGATGGTGGAATCCGCGATTTTGGCCTGGGCGGTCAATTTAAAGGATACTGAAAAGAGTAAGGATGCTTTACAGGCCGGCCGACAGGCTGCCCTGAGAATGCAGCGCATGCGATTGACACCGGATCAGCGTACGCAGCTGGCCAGCATTATGGAAGAGCTGGGTATGAAAGAGGAGGCGGAAAAGCTGGACAAGAAGATCGCGGCCACGGCTTCATCCGTTCGCCCCCCTTCGTACGGCGGATCCGTCCGAATGAGCCGAAAGACTCGGGATCGTCTTAAAGTACTTCTGAGCGGCAGTAAAAAAGACCAGGAGCGGGGGATCAAACTGGCCCGTGTTCAGTTCCGAGCGCTGGCCGCTCCTGTGCTGAATCCGGGGGCAGGCATGGGAAACAGTTCGTATGAAATCAGGCAGCTTGTCCGGACGATCCGCAGTGCCGGCGTCTGGGATAATTTTACTGCTGCCCTCAAGCCGCCCGATGACTCCAAGAACAAGCCCAAACTCAAACTGTATGCCTTTGCCCTGGAACAGGGAAAGTCAAACAAAGAAGCGCAGCAGGTCTATGAGCGCGTTTTGAAGCATTCGCCGCTTGATACCACCTGCCGGACTCGTCTGGCAATCCTGCTGGTAAAAAACGAACAGCTCGCGGAAGCGGAAAAACAGATCCAGACTGCGGCCGCGAAATTTCCACAGCATGTCTTTTCCAATCTAAAACAGGCCATGGGGGATCAGAGCGGCGTCAAAAAGAAACTGATCTATATCCCGCTTTTCAAGGCCCTGATATCCCATACTAATAAGAAACCGTCAAATATAACGCCTTCCTTTGTATATCTGCTGGATACTGTCGCGAATATGAATTACGATAATGGCAGTCGCTTGCCATATATATTTGCCCCGAAGGCTTCTGAAAAGAAGAATAAACTCTCTGAATCAACTCAGAAACTGGTGGAAGAACGCAACAAATACTTTGTTGAATTATGTGATCTGTTGATGGAGGTTCCGGCCTGCAGAGATTACGCGTTCAGCCGCAAGCTGGCGTATCTGAAGGCATCCGGCGTTTCAACCCAGAGCATGGTGCCGGTTGCGGAAAAATGTCTGCTGAGTACAGACCGTACGTCATTCATGTCCTCGGGCTTTTCTTCCAGCAGCTCACACAACAATGTTCGTGTGTATTTCCAGAAACCTGCTGTTTTTCTGGCCCATCATTATCTGAGTGCCGGTCAGGCGGACAAACTCGACACCCTGACCAACGGGATAAAAAAAGGATATCACCGGCAGAATAAGGATACCATCCGGGCGCTGAAAAAACTCTACCTGGCGGAGGAGGATACGCTTGAACAGGCCGTGGAAGTATATCTGAAGAGCCAGCCTGCTGTGTATGGTATGGGGCTTTCCTCCAGCAAGGCCATGGATATTCTTCAGGCCTGGAAATACCGGGGCAAGACCGAAGACCTTTCATCCTTTTTTATTCAACAGGCAAAACAAGTCTCCGGTAGGGGGTATTATGCGACCGATGCTTTTGTTCAGTGGGCCATTGCCCTGGGAGAAGAAAAACGGCTCGAAAAACAAAAGAAATTTATCAGCGATTTCACACTGGCTGTTCTCGGCAAGCAGCTTGTCCGGGAAACCATCAAACCGATTCTGCGTAATACACCCGATTACCAGAAGGTCTATTCGTATCTTCAGTTCCTTGAAACCTTGTCAAAAAGCAAAGAAACAGCAATGTCGGCGATCGAACAGGTATCGACAGTCTCCTGCCTCAAGCACATGGAAGGCAACTACGTGCTTGAGAATATTCTCCGCAATATCCGGCCGTTTTTATCGGATGAGGATTTTCTTCTCTCCCTGCCGGTGATGGGCTCGCCTGAGAAATTTTGTTCTCTTGAAATAGAAAAGAGGAATAGAGGCATTGCCAGTTCTGTTATCAAAGAACTCAGCAGCAACTCTTCCCTGAAGGAAAAAATCAGTAAGATGGATCCGCTGCCCTTTGGTGCCGGACTCATGCTTGGACTGGTAAAAAGCAAGCGTCAGGCGATCGAGTATCTGGGGAAAAACCTGGATGAGATTCAGAAACTGCCGAAAGAAAGACAGGCCGCTGTGTTTACTGCCATACGGCTTGGTCGTCCGGCTACGGTTATACTGCCTGGAGAAGAGAAAAAATTATCAGATGCGGGAAAGGCCGCGTACAAAGTCTATAAAGCGTATTTTCAGCAGCAGCAGCAGAACAAAACGGATACCATCCTGGACCGAAAACTGACAAACAGCAATTTGTATGATTACGCGAAAGATGTCACTTCGGTTTGTAAGGGGCTGCTTGCATCGGATACAGCCAAGGCTGAGGAGATATTTACAAAAGCCGCAGAAAAAATTACAGCCGCCATACAGCGTTCGGGAAGTCACACCTATAACGGTTGTCCGGATACCGGCGAGCGACAGATTCTGGATAAAATGGAAGACGATGTCAGTGGCCTTCAGGATGTGGCGTTTATCTGTTCCATGGCCTTTAAGACCCGGACACCTCACATTCACTCAAAGATTTCCGGTGAGCTGAGAATCGTTTTGCGAAAACAGTTTGATCGGCACTTGTCCGCGCTGAAGAAAGCGGAGAAGAGCAGCTCAGAAACCAAGAAAGGCTCGACGGCCTCTTCAGAGAAGAGCAGTACCTCGCATGCCGGCAAGCCGGTCCTGTCTCTAAAAGCACAGGCATTTAAGGCCACACTGAAAGAATTGATAAACGCGTTTGACAAGGAGTACCCGCCCTGTCTGCTTTCCCCGGTACATTCGCTCGCCTACCGGGCTGATTTTCGGAAAAAAGAAGACATGGCGCCGCTGGTTCCCTGGCTGGAAACAATGAGTTCGGGCAGCAGACCCTGTGAACGGGAAGCAGCCCTGCTTGCGCTTAATCTGTACCAGAATCTTGGCAAGAGTACCCTCAAGAAGCAACTCCTGCCCGAACTCTCCGATTTTTATTTCGCACGGGTGACCCATAATGAGCTGCCGGCAGCCTTTCGTGTGCATACCGGTATTCGCGTGAGCAATTACCGTCGTGACTGGATCTTGCCCTTGATCATCCGAATCACGGTGCCGACGGTTGAACTGGTTGTTTCCAACACCAAAAAACTGGGATATGATACCTATCATTTACGGAAATTTCTGAAGCTGCTGAACATGGCACCGGTCACCGAGGCATGGAAAGCTGCCGCACGAAAGGGAATTCAGCAGCTGACCAAAAATCTGTCACGCCGCAGCAGTTCCACGGATACCCAAACCGGCCTGGCTGTTTTGAATCTTTCGCTCAAACTGAACGACGATTCATCCCGCATCGAGAAACTCTTTAATACGCCCTCGCTGGGTCTTAAAATAAGCAAAGTCTCCTACGGGCTCCTGATGCAGTACGGACGCGTGGAGGAGATGATGGGGTTGCTTAAAAAATATTGGTCTTCACTGAACCTGACCCGTGATTCGGTTTCTCAGATTTATACACTTTCCGATACACGGCGGGCGGAGGCTGAAAAAGAGATCCGAAAAATGACGCCGGCCGGGCTGGCCTTTTATGCCCGCGTACTCATGGCCACTATTCCGAAAAGGCCTGAGAATCCAAAACCCTGGTCAACACAGGATCTATCCAAGGACCGGCTGAATACCCTTGCCGGAGAATTCGCGTCTGTTGAGTTTGCTGATGAAAAAATTCGCAACCTGTGTATTGACGTACTGGCAAGTGAAAAAACAGCGGATAAACTAAGCGATGCCATCCTGAAGCGGTATGCAAAGGAGAATCCGGCACTCTATGCCCTGCTCAAAAACCCGGAGCGGGAAACCCGGGTTCGCGGGCATACGGTCTATATGCGCCTTTTGCTGGACCGTGGAGAGAAAAAGAAGTTTTTTGAGACATGCGAAGCCCTGTCTACCCATTTGGGTGAAAACAACAACTACAATTATCGGGAAATCTACAACAAGTTTGTCAATGTCTTTGCGGACAGAGCGCTGGATATGTATGTGAAGGACAAGTCCCATGAGGTTTGCGACATTGCCCAGAAACTGGTTGATTTTGTACCCAAACTGCGCTACAAACACGCTGATCTGGTGGGTGTGGCGCTGGTCCTTACGTATCTGACTGCACCGACCGAAAAGGCGGCGGAGTGGGGCAAGACACTGGGAAAAAAGAGGAGTATTAAGCGGCGGGTGAGGCTGTCGAACCTGATGAAATTCTTCGACCATGCTGTGAAAAAGGAAATGCTGCCGCCCGAGCAGGTTCTGGCCAGACTCAAGGCGTTTCTGGATGATCCCTTGACAGCGGAAATAACACGGTATTATGATATTGGCAAGAAAGAAAAAACTGTAGAAAAATTCAGGAAAGAACATGCAGACCGTTTGAAAAAGACGGATGGTGGAAAGAATTCAGATCCTGAGAAGTAACCGTAACCCCTAACTGAAAGGGTGTACCATGAATACAATGGCTCAGTTTATTTCAGCGGTCCGGCGGCGTCTGCACTTTGGTCAGATTGTCCGCGGTTCCTGTGTTACCTTTCTTGCGCTCAGTGTTGTTGCCTTAATTGCAGCTGTACTGTATGTTCTGCTTGGATATGCAGTGGATTACAGGGTGTTTGCGTATCTTTGCGCAATCGGTGTTGCTGCCCTGGTGATCTATGGTGCAGCTGGCCGCTGCAGCATGGATCAGGCGGCCGGACTGGCGGACCGATTTTTTCGACTGCGGGAATGCCTGGTATCGGCTTTTCATTTTGCAAAGCAGGGAAAGACCGGGCGGTTTTACGAACTGCAGCGTCAGGACGCGATCAAGCGGATTCGCGGACTGGACAGCCGGCGCATTCCACTTTGTGTCCCCCTGCCCTGTCTGCGTATCGGACTGGTCTGCTGCCTGGGAGCCGGTCTGCTCTGCCTGGTTCCTGAAAGCCAGGCGGTTCGCCGGGCACGGGAAGAAGCGGTCATGATTGAAGATCGCAGCAAATCGATTCAGGAAGAGATGGCCCGGGAGCTTGAAGCGCTGAAAAAAGACGCAGATCCGGAAGAAAAAGAACTGCTGAAAAAAAGTGAGTTGGAGAAGAAGATAAAGAAACTGAAAACCACCCGAAACCGCAAAGATGCTTTGCGGCAGTACGCGAAAATCGAGCGGGAGTTGCAAAAGATGAACAAAAAACTGGAAACGCGTTCGGATGAAAAATTTCTTCGGACCGCTGCGTCTGAGCTGAAAAAGAATAAAGAAACCCGCAGCCTTGCCAAAAAACTTACCGACCGGAAGTATCGAAAGGTGGGAAAAGAACTGGAAAAGATGAAGCCTTCGCCGAATACCGCGGATGCGAAGAAAAAAAAGGATAAATTGTCCAAGCTCAAGAAAACCGCTGATCATCTGGCCAAAAGCGCGAACAAATACAAGGGAGCGAAAACCAAATTTAGTGACGCTGCCAGAGAGTTGGATAAGAACGTCCGCTCGTTGTCGCAGCAGATAACGGAGATGAAGCAGGAAACCGGTGAATGCAAGGAATGCAAGAACGGTAAGCCGTGTGAGAATTGCCGCAAGGCGCACTGCAAGATGTGCAAAAAGACCGGGGATCAGCTAGGCAAACTGTCGCGAATGATGAGCAACCTGGAGGCCCGTCGGAAATTGCTCAGCCGCCTGGATGGGCTTCGAAAAAAGATGGGCTCCTGCCAGGCATATCTGCTCGGAAAGAATGGCCTCAAGCCGGGCAGCGCCAGGGACGGACGGTTTGACCGCAAAGAAAGAACCCCTGAACTGGGTGTACAGACGGGTGTCCGCCTTCTCAAGGGCAGCGGTCCGTCCGCTGTTCAGGTCCAGGATGCGGAGAGCGGTTCCGGGGTTAGCCGGGTAAGCACTGCCGAACGCAAGCGCCGCTTTCAATACCAAGTGGAGGGACTGGTGCGGCGGGAAGATGTTCCCGAACCTCTCAAGGCGGGTGTAAAAAAATATTTTGAAAATATTCACGGCACAGAATATACGTCGCCGGAAGAATAACCTGATGCCTGCGTTGGATCAACGCACCGGCGTCAAACTATCATTGTACAAGGGAATTGATTATGAATACTCCGATTGCAGACAGTGAAGTGGATGCGCGGATCAAGGAGTTCCGCACTACATTTACCGCCATTGAGCAGGAAATCAGTAAGTTCATTGTGGGTCAGGAAGATATTATACAGAAGGTCCTGGTCGCCGTGGTGTGCGGCGGTCATGTTCTGCTGGAAGGCCTGCCCGGCCTGGGAAAAACCGCGCTGGTCCATTCGGTTGCGGACGCGCTCCATACCACATTCCGGCGCATTCAGTTTACACCTGACCTGCTGCCTGCGGATATTCTCGGAACCAATATTCTGACCGAAGAAGACGGCGCAAAAGTCTTCCGCTTTCAGCAGGGACCGGCCTTTACACATATTCTTCTTGCCGATGAAATCAACCGCGCCACCCCCAAAACCCAGTCTGCGCTGCTGGAAATCATGCAGGAAAAGACTGTTACCGTAGCCAATCATACGCACCGACTGCCGCTGCCCTTTTTTGTGCTTGCCACTCAGAACCCCATTGAAATGGACGGCACCTATCCGTTGCCGGAAGCCCAGCTGGATCGATTTTTCTTTAAGCTCACGGTGGACATGCCCAGTCATGATGAATTCTCCGAGATTCTCAAACGCACCGGCGGCATCGCACCGCCCGAAGTTACCGCAATCAGCGACGGCGACACCATCCTCCGCATGGGCGAACTTGTGCGCCAGGTTCCAATTGACGACACGGTTCAGGATCAGCTGGTTCACCTGGTTCGGGCCACGCATCCCGAATACGAAGAGGCCGATGATGCGGTTCGTAAGTATGTCCGTTATGGTGCAAGTCCGCGCGCCGCCCAGGCGATTCTGGCGGCAGCCCGCGCCCAGGCGCTGCTTGGCGGACGCTACAGTGTTTCAGTTGAAGACTTGCGCGGCGCAGCACTCCCGGCCATGCGGCATCGCGTGATTCTCAGTTTTGAGGGAGAGGCTGAAGGGGTTACCACGGATCAGATTATACAGGACATTGCAAAGCAGCAACTGACATGAGTCTAACGGATCCGGATTTTATCAAAAAGCTTGAAACCCTGTACCTGCTTGCCCGGAAGGTCCTGGGCGGTGATCTGAAAGCGGATCGCAAGAGCCAGCGCAAGGGAGCGGGAATCATTTTTTCCGATTACAGTGAATACGTCTTCGGCGATGATTACCGCAGCATCGACTGGACCATTTACGCCCGCCTTGAACAGTTGGTCGTCAAACTCTTTGAACTGGAAGAGGATGTCCCGGTCTTTCTGCTGCTGGATATTTCACGTTCCATGGAAGCCAAACTGGATTATGCCAAACAGCTGACCGCTGCACTCGGATATATTGCATTGAACAATCTGGACAAGCTGGCTGTCTACGGCATTACGGAAAACCTGACACCGCTCTTTCAACTCGGACATGGTCGGGCCCGGTCCATTCCCTTTCTCCGGACGCTCAATGATGTTTCCTGCGCCGGATCGGATACGGATTTTACTCAGAGTCTGCGACAGTTTCAATCCCGGTATAAACGCGCGGGAATTTGTGTGCTGATCAGTGATTTTTTCACGCCGCACGGATACGAAGAGGGACTGAAGTTTCTGCGATGGGCCAAACACGATGTCTACTGCCTTCAGGTACTGGACCCCCTGGAGATGACCTGTGACTGGCGGGGGGACGTGGAAATGGAGTGCGTTGAAACCCATGCTCGTCGGCGGATTACGGTTTCTCCCCGGGAAGTCGAGCGATATGAAATCGCGCTCCGGGAATGGAACCAGGCCCTGGAGAGGGAATGCGGCCGCCGCAAAATCGGATTTGCCCGTACGACCACGGAAATTCCGTTTGAACATGTCATCCAGACCATTCTCCGCCGGGGAGGACTGATCGCATGAATTTCGGTTCCCCCCTGATGCTTTACAGCGCGCTGGCGCTGATACCACTGGCTGCGATTTATCTGCTCAAAGTCCGGCCCACACGGAAAACCACCACGACCTGGTTTCTCTGGCAGGGAATTCTTGAAGAACGCAGGCAGACTGCCCTCTTTCACCGCCTGCGGGATATTTTCAGTCTGCTGCTCATGGCGTTGGCGTTTCTGGCCTGTGTGCTGGCGATGAGCGATCCATCTCTGGTTCAGTCGGATAAAAAGCAGAACCTGCTGATTATCCTGGACCGAAGCGCCAGTATGAACGCACAGGCGGGCCGTAAAACCCGGTTTGATGCTGCTCGGAATCTGGCGGAAGATCTGATCCGGGCACTGCCGTCCGACCGGTCCGCTATTCTCGCGGTCTTTGACCGTGAAATCCGTCAGGTCGTCAACCTGACCGACAACCAGAGGACCCTGTTAAACGGGCTGGACCGGATAACCCCGGGATCTATCCCGGCCCGCCAGGCACCGCTCCGGAATCTGCTGCGGGATAAATCCTTTATCCGCGGTCTTCGGCCGATTCTGATCTCTGACGGCTGTTTTCCAGGAGCTTCGGATCTCAAGGGAATCGAACTCTTTAAGATCGGTGATCCTGTACCCAACATCGGGATTACGGATTTTGAGATGATCCGTCTGCCTGGCGGCCAAAACCGGATTGGCGTTTTTTTTCGCACGTATTCGACCATGGACAAGGAAACGGATGTGGATGTTCTTCTCTGCCGAAAAGAGACTGAAAATGTGGTCAAGGTATTCCCGGTTACTGCACAGCCGGGACTCAATCCACCGGAGACCTATATTCTGGAAGACCAGCAGAGCGGACCCTGGATTCTTCTGGTTGATCGGGACGATGCCTTTTCGCTCGATAACACCGCTTTTTCCGTAGTCCCGCCGCGGCGTCCGGTTCGGGTGCAGGTGGATGCTTCTGAAAGCAGTCGTTTTGTTGAGCGCTGCGTTCAGGCCTTTTCCCGGGAAGCCGTAGGGCTTACCCTGGTCCGGGATGAACCCGACATTATCATCAGCGATGGAACCCGCGGTGCATCAACGGATAAAATTCATCGGATTTCTTTTGCCCCGCATCGCGGAGAGGAAATTGAAGTTCAGGCAGCGGCAGCGGTTCATGATGAGCATCCGGCCATACGATTTTGTGATGTGGAGGGTATCGATTTCACGGGTGCCCGCCGCCTTCAGTCCCCGGCGAATGCCCTGGTGCTTGCCAAA
>CAZGEP010000093.1:0-18665 GCA_964524955.1 uncultured Planctomycetota bacterium
CCTGGCGAAGTAAAAGCTCTCTACATAAACCTTGTGGAGTCTGAGACCGATGTCGATGTTGAGCTTTTCGGTATTGGAGAATACGATCCGAATGATGAAGACTGGGCTTGCGATGATGTCTACCAGGGCGACACCATAGAGTTGCAAGATGTCATGAGTAGTCCGGAGGACTGGGAAAAGGCTCTTAAAGAGATCGCAGCAATAATCTCCGAGTACGTAAACCTGAACCAAGATAATTGGAATCTTTTATCTCTCAGTCGAATAGGTATTGGATTCGGTGATAGCGAAACCATATTTATAAAGAATGAAATCTAACAAGGGCCGCGGATCAAGGGCAATCGTGACGAAATCGAACTCACGCTCATCGTTCCTTACGATGTGACGGAAATACAGAGGACGGTGATTTTGAGAAGGATCTCAATCGTTTTTTGGACGTCATGAGGGTCTGTCCACTTAGGATGGACACCATCAAAAATTTAGTGGAATATTATAAATATGAATGGCAGTATTTCTTTGGCAGAATGCCAGACGAAATGCTGCGCTAACAAGATTTCTGAGGATACTGTCTCTTACGCGACAAATCCTCAAAACAGGTGTTCGACTTATAAAGGATAATAATGACAATCAAGCTTAATTGGGATGACCTTCTGATAAAAGACATTCCTTTTGAATTAGCTCAACGATGTCTCCAGATGTGGGAATATGCTATTGCTGGGCAAGTGGCACCAATTTATTTATCAAAGTTTGGAGATTGGTTTCTTCGCCATCCTGATGGAAAAACATCTCAATTGTCAGTCATCGAAGGTACGTATCAAGTGATACCAAATACCCCCGATGAGTTCACCAATCAACTTAATTCACAATCCTGGCAAGAAGATCATCTCCTTTCCCTTATTATTTATGAGCTCCATTTGCAGGATGTAATCCCGGGGCCCGGGGAATGCTACGCATTAGCCCCCCACCCCATGATATATGGCAAGATTGATATTGAAAATATCATGATAATGCAAATTGAACCATGGCAAATTATCTGTTCACAGTTTTTTCATGGAGGTGATGAAGTAGCCGAACCTGCGGATTGAGATCAATCGGCAGCAACGCAGTCATCTAATCATGAAATTTTTTCAGTGTCATCGGTTGACACGAAACAGAAAAGAAAATATAATAAACAAACCAATTGCTTCACCCGACTCGGTATACGCTGACGATGTGCTGTATACGGTTTCAGACGGTCTGAAACCTGCTCCCGAACGAGTGAGTTTTACGTTCGGCAAAAGAAAACAATGAGAAATAAGATACCTGTTATACTATCTATCATTTGCTTAATTGTTGTTGGTTTAATGACAGGACATGTGGGAGGTGTAAATGAAATACTAATCTGGTTATTTTGGTTTTCATTTTCACTGTATGCATGGTTATTCAGGTGTAAAGGGAATTCACGATCGCTTATCGGGAGAATTACCTGTTCATTGATCTCTCTTTTAGCATTGATAGATGCAGGTCAAGTAGATCTTGTTCTACGTGAGAATGAACTTGAATTCGGAATTTTATTATGGGCAGTAGGATTAATCGGGTATTTACTATTCCTGCCTGATTCATTTAAATTTAATGAATAAGATTGTGTAACAACGAAGCCCGTCTTATCGTCTGAAACCGCGCCGAGTGCTTCTCCATCAGAAAGGTGACTTCAAACGTTAGTTGTAAACATATGAACGAGATCATCACAACCCGAATTCGCAATGAGTTGAAACGTCTTGAGCAGACCGAAGACGTTACGATGCTATACGCCTGTGAGTCAGGAAGCCGGGCCTGGGGATTCGAGTCGGAAGACAGCGATTTCGATGTCCGCTTCATTTATCTGCGGCGGACCGAATGGTATCTGACGATCCAAGACAAGCGGGACGTCATCGAGAAACCCATCGACAATGAGCTTGACGTTTCGGGATGGGATGTACCAAAGGCCCTGCAACTCCTGCGAAAGTCAAATCCTCCCCTACTAGAATGGCTGCAGTCGCCAATCGTGTATGCGCAAACATCGACCTTCGCCGATCGGCTTAGTGGAGTGATGGAAGAGTACTACTCACCCATCTCGTGCATGTACCACTACCTCCATATGGCAGAAAACAACTTCAGGAAATACCTGAAGGAAGTGAATGGAGAACTCATAGAACAATTCCCTGCAGAGGAGCGCGGATGAACAACCAGCATAAAACGGACGCACACTGATATATCAGTTTTAACAGATATCGGAAATACAACTGCCAACAAACACGCTGAAGTGAGTCCTTCCATTTTCATTCTCTCCCTGCTTCTATTCCCCTTGCGTCTTCTATCTTTACTCCTCACTCTTCATTGCAGTTAAAGCCATAGACCATAGACTGCAATCCTGCCAGGATTGCCACAATAAAACACTGGAAAACACATACCTCATGCCCTATAATCAATGTCTGTTATTCGGATGAAAATGTGAGGAGAAAGATTATGAACGACTGCGTTATCTGTCGGATTCTCTCAAGGGCAACCCCCGCGAGAACTTGAAAGTGACGCGTACATAACAAAGAAATCCATGGTATTGTCTGCAACACGCAACCCATGATTTCACACATTCTGCGAGATAAGGGAGGCAGATACGTATGAACAGTCGAGATAGAGTGTTGTCGGCTTTCCGACATGAAGAGACAGACACGGTCCCGCGTTGGTGCGGTTCAAGTGCCGAATTCTGGAACAAGGCCAAACAGGAGTTGAACCTTGATGATGAGGCCCTTCGGATCCGGTTTGGTGATGATTTCCGTCGCGTGTTCGCGCCGTATGCTGAAGTAGAGGCATTGCTCGGCGGTATCTCTAACCGAACGCCCTTCGGGATTGAGCGGCACGGTATCGGCTACGGCCAACCGACTTCGCATCCTCTGGCTACAGCGTCACTGACAGACGTCCACGAGTATCCATGGCCCGATGCCTCACGCGTGGACGTCTCAAAACTGAGATCCGAAGCCGAAGCATGGCGGGACGAATACGCTATTCTTGGCGGCGACTGGTCGCCGTTCTGGCATGACGCCATAGACCTGCTGGGCATGGAAACACTCTACCTGAAGATGTACGACGAGCCGGATCTTGTCGATGCTGTGCTTGAGCACATTGTAGAATACTACACTCAGGCGAGTCAACGCATTTTCGCAGAGGCCGGAGATCTCATAGATATCTTCTTTATCGGAAACGATTTTGGCTCACAGACAGGGCCTCTGCTGAGCCCGAAATCATTCGATCGTTTCATGCTCCCCCATCTAAAACGCTTGATCAACCTCGGCCATGACCACAATCTGCTGGTCCAGCTGCACTGTTGCGGCGGCTTTGAGCCGCTGCTGCCGTCCATGATCAGCGCAGGCCTGGATGCCGTTCATGCCATCCAGCCATGCTGTCACGGCATGGAGCTCCGCTTGCTGAAAGAGCAGTATGGTGAGAAGATCGTCTTCAACGGATGCATTGACTCTCACCATGTCTTGATTGATGGAAGCAGTCCCGACTATGTGCGAGAAAAAACACTTGAAGTCTTACGCATCATGGCTCCTGGCGGAGGATACGTGGCCGGCGCCAGTCATGATTCTATTCTGGAGGAAACGCCGGTAGAGCACGTCCTGGCGATGTTTGATGCTGTTGAGGAATTCACGATATCGTGAACGACGCGACATATGTCGCAGGATAATCGCATGAGGTGTTATCGTAACAAGGAGGACCTTCTCTTCACTCATTACTCGTCACTGCCGTGATCACTGTTTTTTTATTATCTCTGGCAGTTTCCAGATAACAGCAGTTGTGTCTGATGAGCCGGAGGCAATGCGTAAACCGGACAAGGGGGTCAATGAAAGAACCGCCTTGTCGTGTCCCTTGAGCAGAATACGTTCGGCTTTCTGATCCCCGGGCCAGACAGAAATAACGCCCAGGTCCCCGCCCGCACAGATGTATTTTCCGTTCCCGGCATAGGCAACCGCACGAACCGCACCACCGTATGACAGAATCCTCTCAGGGCTGCACTTGTTTTCCAGTGACCATTCGACTGCATCACCGTCCGCGCCACCGGAAAGCAGGCGTGTACCCCCGGTATTGAATGCAAGGGATTGCACCCATCCGGCATGAGCGTAAAACGAATGAATCTGCCTGCCGGAAGCAACGTCCCACACGCGAATGGTTCCGTCCCTGTCCCCGCCTGCCGCCCGGCTGCCGTCCGCGGTCAGGGCTGTACAGAGAATACCGCCAAGGTGCCCTTTCATCTGCCGGAGCGGTTTTTTCGCGGATGAATCCAGAGGCCAGACCTTCACACAGCCATCGTCACCTGCAGTAAGAAAGACAGCCGCATCCGGCTGCACCGAAAGCGCACGCACGTATCCACGATGCGCTCGGCGTTTGGACAATCGTTTGTAGTCAGGCAGGCTGTATTCATAGATACATCCGTCAACAGCACCGGCAATTACTCTTTTTCCATCCGGAAGCACTGCAATGGCATGCAGTTGCCTGGCTACGGATAGTTTCTTGAGCTGGCCTCCCTTTTCTGCATCCCAGGCACGCAGAAACCCATCGGTGGAGCCTGTCAGAATGGTGGACCTTCCCGGCACCCGGGCAATGGCTGTTACCGGTCCCATGTGACGTTTCAGATCCACGTACGGCTTTCCCGTGGCCAGAACGCTTTCTGTAAGCAGTCCGTCCCCACCCCATGACAGCACACGCGCTCCGTCCGGGGATACCTGCATGGACAGTACGTGACGCAAGTTCGGTGCGAAGCGTCGGATAAGCGTGCGCTTTTGCCGGTTCCACACACGAATAGAACCATCTCTTGCACCAGTAAGCAGTCGGGTTCCATCCGGTGTATACGCCACGGAACACACCTCATGTCCGTGGTGACCTTTGTATGTGGCTGTCTTTTTATACCCGTTAATCTGCCACTCCGTTGCCATGTGGCGCGATCCGATTAGAACATGGGACTTGTCCGGGGATACGGCCGCAGTACGGCAATAGAAATCGTTGAGAAATGTTTTACGTATTTTCTTTGCTTTCAGATCATAATGGAAAACATTGAGCGCGGGACGACGTAACAGAAAGACGGTTTGTCCAACCGGCCCGTATACCGCGTTGTAGAACTGGCTGGAGGTCAGAGCGGCAAGCGGTGTTCCTCCGCTGATGCTCCATTCTTCAAGCGTAGACGTGTCATGGTCGAGTGTCAGAATACGCTTGCCGTCCGGAGACCGAAGCGCTGCCAGCAGGCTGGTTCTCCCGGTATTGAAAAGTTGCCGCGGCTTCTTTTCACCCAGATTCCATTCATACAGCTCGCCGGCTGCATCAGCGATCAGTGCGGTGCGACCGGCGCCGGGTACATCCAGGGTCCTGAGTGCATTGCCGGAAATGCGATGCGCACCCGTGAGCGTACAATCGCTGCTGTTCCAGAGATGCAGTTCCGTACCAGACACGATCCAGACCTGCGAACCGCCGCAGGCATACCGAACTTTCTTGTCTGCTGCCCATGATGGCCGATTATACCGCATACGAGCCGTACCCAGGCGGGCCACGGCGTGCTCAGGAAGGTCATCGGCACTACGCAGAGAAACGGCTGTTGTTATCAGCATCAATAGAGTCAAGAGTGATCTCATTTCTTTTCTCCTCCTTCAGTCTTTGGTAAACGGGGGACAACGCGGTTGTGGTGATCACGGCTGAACTGATTGGGCGTACCGCGGATGTGAATAGTCTTCTTTTTCACAAAGGTGTTGTGGTGGAGATGTATCCAGTCACCGGCAATATCGGTTCCGTCGCCCCGATCCCGTCCGCCGTGCATATCAATAAAGTGACTCGTACAATGCGGGCCGAATATGTTGTACCGGGCCTCGTAGCCTTCTCCGGGTGCGCCGCTCGCAGCCGTAAAGTGCCGACCGTAATCAAACCGGTTGGCCTCAATCAGTGCGGTCCCGCTGTTCAGCGTAACCCCATACCCGAGCCCATCACGCATATTATGATGGATAAAACAGTGGTGAATATAGGCGCGTATTGCTCCGCCGGAAACGTACACACCTGCATGGGAAAACCCCCGAATCTCGCAGTTGTCCACCTCGCAGCCGAAATGACTGACCCGAATACCGCGCGACATATGCGGAACCCGGGCTCTGCCCTTGTGCGGACCGTCAAGACACAGGCCTGTAATACGTGCGTAGGCACCGCGGGTGTGAATCATTGCCGGTGTGTCTGTGTTTGTTGAATACAGGCGGGCCCCATTGCTCCCGTTCTGTCCGCGGTCTGAGGCCAGTGTCACACCGCGGGAAACGTTCAGGACAGGTTTTCCGCTCATGTCAATCTCTATTTTTCCCGGCAGAAAGACGACATCACCGCTTCGGGCCTTTTTCAATGCAGCCACCAGGCTATCGTAGTCTTTTGCCGTGTTTGCAGGTTCGGTAATCATATCCTGAACCCCCCTGCCGCCCCCAATCGGCCTTCCGGTGGGATTGGATTCCGCGCCCGAATGGGTGTCCTTCTGTAACTCGTTCATTTCGTGATACCACCGCGCAGTACGTTTCTTGAGAATTCCCCTTGGATTGGTTTCCTCACCTGTTGCCATTGAAATAATAAACAGACACAAAAGACAGAATATACAGTGTGTTTTCATTCTTCGCATCTCCCTGAGTAAACGGTTCTGAATCATTTGACTGAGTTCAGTTGTTCTGCATTGGCTGCTGCGATTTTCCTGATCTGCTCCGGATCAATATCTGAATTCATGAGTTTCATGACTGCGCTTTGGGTGTAGAGAAAGGGCGTATGCGATCCAAAGAGCAGACGGTTGGCATCCATCTTGCTAAGCAGAGTCTGCACCGTGTTCAGACATTCGGCAAAGGAAATATCCGCATGGAGATTGCTGCTGCCGGCAGCAAGCTGCTCAATTTCACGTAAATAGGCGCAGAGAGCAATGATCTTCAGGTCCGGAAAACGCTGGTTGAGCGTGAGGACATCACTCACCTCGACCGGAGGTATCCGCATCAGCGGATACTGTGCGCGTTCATCCTCCAGACGCATCTGAATGAGTAGCGGAATTCCGGCTTCTGTGAGCAATTCTGCCAGCGGGGTAAAGACATCGTCCGTCAGCCGGTACTGATGGAAGCCCGGCAAAACGTTGACCCGTTCAAGGAACCGTCTGCGAATCCATTCTTCCAGACAACTCAGTCCGTTTCCGAGTACCGGATTCACGGTCTTGACAAAGATCATTTCCGGATACTTCCTGAGTTTCTTCCACAGCTCCAGGTCGGTCTCTTCCGGGTCCGGATACAAGACCGATTCAAGCGCTGACACCCAGGCCCCTGTTATCCTGTGTTTCTTCAGATGCGCTGAAAGCTGTCCGGGTGTATAATTTCTGAACCGCTGAAAAGGCCAGCGCCCCAGACAGACATTCACATCAATAATTGGATTTGTTGTCATGGTTTCCCTTCCAATCGGAGTAACGCTCCTGCGTTCTTCCACAGTATTCTTTCCCGGTCTGAGGTGCGGATATCCGCACCAAAGATTCGCCCAATCTGCACAGAAAAGTCCCGCACCGGAACATCAGAGCCGTATAAAATCCGGTCTGCGCCAATCTCCCGGACCGCGTACTCCACCAAACCGGCAACCGGCTGACTCCCGGAAGTATCTACCCACACGTTCGAACAGGCCGCAACATCCTGGACCCCGCGCATACCGCATCCGCTCAGATGGGCCATGATAATCCGGGCCTCCGGATATTTTCGTGCCAGGACCGCGATATCATGCGGCTCCGAGCTGAACTCCTGCCCCCCGCCGGTCACATACCAGGCATGATGGAGCAGCGGGATATCGTGCTCAATGGTTTTTTCCATGACCGTGGACATGCGCTCATCACGCGCGTTCAGGTCAATCTCCAGTTTGATCCCCTGCAGCCCATGCTCACAAACACAGCGATCAATCTCCTCACGGATAAACCCCGGATCCAGAACCGGATTGATAAAACAGAAACCAATCAGACGTTCCGGACAAACACTGACACGTTCAATGGTCGCGTTGTTAATCGTACGGATCTCATCCGGTCCGGCCCGCACACCATAGCGAAGCACGTTGCCAAGTATCACCAGTCGCGAGACACCAAAGGCATCTGCTGATTCCAACAACCGGGGCATTCGTCCGTGCATATCCTCCGGCTCCGGCCCGATCAAGTCATGGCAGTGAATATCAATGATCAGGCCCGACTCTCCGGAACCATCCGGCCTGCCCGCTGGAAGCTCGGCTTTCAGGGGTAACTCACCGTCAGCTGTTTGTTTCTTTACCATACGTTCCACTCCGGCTCCTCTGCCTCAGCCTCATCCTCGCATTTCAGGCCAGACATCCGTAAGATTGACATCATCATTTCAGACTGGTTCTCAACCCATTCGTCCGCCCGGGTGCGCCAGTCTTCTCGATCGCTCCCGGCTCCTGCGGATGCAGCCATGCTACTGCAGAACAGGGTCTTGCTCTGGTGAATACTTCGCTCAATACGTTCCCACACCTCCTTGCTCACCCGCTGATCACGGGCAGTCTGATAGGCTTCACCATTGAGAAGCGGCAGAGGTGTTCCCCGGCCTGCCATCAGCAGCGGAACCGCCCCTGAATGCGCAGGCAGTGTAATCCAGGCACAGGTACCCAGCTCGGGCTGATCCGGATCAATCTCCACAGTCATCCCCGAAATGGTGGAATCAAAGCAGATCGACGGATCCCGGGACACACCGTGAAAGAGAAAAGCATTTCCCTCTGTATGTTGAGGTGAAACAGCGTATGACGTACATTCATCATGCAGAAAAAGATCCCGGTAAACGTTGGCTGCAAATGATATATACAGGTCTTCAGGTACACCCGCAGCACGGCCGGTTTCTACCTGAACCGCAGCTGAAGCCCGTAGAATGATTCCATATGCACCATAGGTTAAGACGCAGGTCACAAGCCATGCCACCCATGCGGGAGATGCTGATTTCGACTGGTCGTCAGGATGGGGATGCAAGCGGTCAATCGCCAGCAATACTGCCACTGTCACGATAAGCACAATGCCGCTCAAACGGAACACGAGCAATCGACTGATCGGCCACAAGGGAATTTCATTCCAAATAATAATGGACGCCAGTGTTGGAAAAACCATGGCACATCGTTTTGCAGTCCACGTCACGCCGAGATGCCCTGTACGGACCGCTTGAATCGCAGCCAGGCCTGAAAGCCAGAAACATAGCCCGCCGGCAATAGCCGCGCCTCCTACCTGCGACCACGCAGCCGGCATCTCTTTCAAAGGCACCCAGGAAAGCAGCACGACAAGCCCCAGAATACCGGAAGTCATTCGGAAGATCAGGTTGAGCGTCAGCACGTTGAACCCGCGTCTTGTTCCGTCCGCCAGGCACAGGGCTGTCGCAGTCAGGAATAGAATGGAAATTATCAGACTTATCATCTGTGTCTCACTGTGACAAATAAACTCCTCAAACTAACTCGACATCCTCCTCGAATTCTGCGGGAGGATAAATCATGGCGTCCGGTGAGTCCGGCTTGACAGTCCGGCCCCATTGGCGAAGCACCTCAAAGTGCTGGCAGTTTCTTCGGCTCTTTTCAACCACTTCATCAGGGTTCCAGTCCTGACACAGCCGTTTGAGCAACCGTTCCCTTACATCAGCAAATGCGGGGTTACAGCCCAGATCATTCAGTTCGTTCGGGTCTTGATCCAGGTTAAAGAGCGCAGGCGGCAGCTCTTCGCTGTCGTGGAATTTCCACAGTTTCCAGGGGCCAGATCGAATCATTCGGCTCGGCAAGGGCTCTGAATGCTTCATATCCACCAGTTCGCTGAAAGTTTCATTGCACCACTCATCATCACTGCCCGCCCGAAGCGTTGTGCAAAGGGATTGTCCGGATACCGGCAGGGAAATGCGCGTACCCGCAACCTCGGCAAAGGTGGGTCCAATATCCATCAGGTTACAGACCGCATGACTCTCGGATCCTGCAGAAACGATTCCCGGCCAGCGTGCGATAAGCGGTATACCTGCACTCCCCTCATAGTAATTGCTCTTCCACCAGCATCCGTGCTCACCGGCCATCTCGCCATGGTCAGAGGTATAGATCACAAGGGTATTTTCTGCCAGACCGGTCTTTTCCAGTGTTTCAAGAACCTGCCCGATCAATGAATCAATGTACTCACAGAGTCCATAGTATGCAGCACGCGCAACTCGAATCCGCTCTTCAGGGAGTGCAGGGTCCAGAATACCCCGTGCCTCGCGAAACCGTCGAATAGTCCCGGGCTGCGTTTCTTCCACATCCGGAATATCCACCCGTTCATAGTAATAATCAAAAAGTTCTTTGGGGGCAATAAACGGACAGTGTGGAAGCGTGTATCCAAGCACCGCCGCAAAGGGACGACTCTGGCGGCCGACCGCTCTGTTTTTGAGCCACTCAACAGCCACCCGCGTGCGTTCCTCATCCGACCACTGGTAATGCGTATGCCCCCGACCCGCTTTCTCAACCCCGGCCCGGGTCTGACCGCAGGTACTGTTGGGAAATTTCATCCAGAGCGGACCGCCCTTTGCAGGCATACCCACTGGCCCTGCCAGCATCTCACCAACCGGCCGCGACTCAAAGCCATGGCGCTGATCCGGCCCGCAGAAATGCATCCTGCCCAGCAGTACGGTTTCATATCCGGCGATGGAAAGATGGGTGGCCCACGTGGGAATCCCTGAGTGAAGAATCTGATTGTTATCCCAGACTTCATTCTCTGACGGAGTGCAGGAGGTCATAAAGCTCATGCGGCTGGGTACGCAGAGCGGTGACGGGCAGTAGGCATTACAAAACCGCATGCCCTGTTCAGACAGACGGTCCAGATTCGGAGTACAGACCAGCGGGTTACCGTAACAGCCCAGAAATTTTCTGCTGTGCTGATCCGTCATAATCAGCAGAATGTTCGGCTGGTCAGTTTCTTTCATTTTCTCGCTCCCTGTGGATTGATTGACTCCAGTACATTTTCCAGTATCTCAATCCTGCGTGGATAGAGAATGTAAATCGATCGCTCCTGAACTTTAAATGCATATCCGTCAACGTCATCGGTCAGCACCTTCACCATTTCAGCCGCTTGCATATCCCACAGCTCCAGCTGCTGTTTATACTGCATGATAAAATAACCGGGAATTCCGCTGTAACAGAGACCGATGCGGTCTTCAGGGAAAGCGTTCACTTGATCAAGGGCAGGCACTTCTGGTTTCCGGCTTTCCATCGTAAACCACTTTGAATAATCCGGGTCAAACGAGCCCACACAATCGCAGAGAAACCTGCCCTTACCAAGCGGTCCGACGATTTTAGCACGGGTCGTTCCACTCGGGGCCTTTTGGCTCCAGATTACATTTAGATGCTCCGGATCAATACAGGCGAAATAACAGTCCTCTGAAGTCGGCGAACAGCTTCGGCAGTCTGCCTCCATTGTTGTGCCGCAGAGCAGGCTGCCCGTAACGCTGTCATATTGAAGACTGACAATTGCCTGCTCCGGCAGAGGGTTGACTTTATAACGGGCAACACCGGTAACCGTATCATAAGCCGTAAGGGTTGAACCGAGGTTTCCATAATGACCATTGCACGCATAATAGATATACCGTCCGTCATCTGCGGCAGCCACCGGACGCATGGCATTCGGTGGTTTGGCCACCACCCTCGGATTCTCTGGAAAGTGCGGATGTTCTGCCGGATCATATTTCACCAGCGCGCCGGTCGTATAGGAAGCCATATAAACCATGCCGTTGATCTTCCAGGTCAGGCATACCTGACCGCCTCCCGGGGCAGCCCTGCCGCAGTCAAACCCCTTGCCGGTCTGAATATTCGTCTGCCAGAACCGCTGAGTGATAAAAGGGGTTCCCAGCAATCGCTCGCTGTCGATCCGGCAAAGGCAATCGACCCTGCATACGGAATCCGTATCCAGTCGACGGCTCATTTCCAAATTACCGCTATTGCCGTCAAAACGATAGAAGAAGCCGTTCTTGTTCACAGCAACAATCTTACCGTTTCGGCTGACAGCAGCATTATGCAGTGTATTGTCCGGAACCGTGCAAAGATGCTCAACCGAACCGGTCTGCAGATCCCAGCGGCCAAGAACCAGATTCCCATCCCGGGAATTACCGCCCCACGCTGTATGTCCAATACGATGGAACCATGTCATCTCATCCGCAGGTCGGGGACCGCTCTCATCAAAGACCCCTTTTTTCGTATCATACCATCCCCGGTGCGGAAAATACGGCCGCCCCCGGTCATCTATGATCAGACGACAACTTGTACCCCCGCCCATACTGTGACCACCCCGATCTTTTGAAATCCGTAGCGCTTTCAGGTGCTCGGTCTTCGGATCCCAGCGCAACAGCGATTCTCCGGGTGTATGCAGCACAAAGATGTAACTGCCGTCGCGGTTGATAAAGTGGGTACGCATATATTTCTCTTCCGCAAAGCCTCGATGAATCTGCACCATTTCCCGCTTCCGGGTATCAAATGAAATCGCTGTAACTGTCTTTTCCGGCATGTCATGCGCAAGAGCAAAAAGCTTCCCTGTCTCCGGGTCCAGGGCCATACCCTGAAAGACAAGCGCATCCGGCGCTTCCGTCGGATACTCCTGAAAATCACCGGTCTTCAGTAAAAATCGCACAACCCGGGAAAGACTTCCGCACAGCCAGAGGGTATCCTCATCTTCCTGAACCGCACTGTAGAAACCCGCATGACGCTTATCATTAAAAGGATAGATCCGCGCGTCACCGTCTTCCGTAACCCGTACAGCCAGGCAACCGACATTACTGTTGTACGATGAAATCCAGAACCGTTCATTTCCGTCTGCATCCGGCGTCAGCGGCAGAAGCGGCGTATTTACAAAGGGATCGCGGCCGGGTGAAATTGGAACACAATTCCGGTCATTGCGTTCAGGCGTATCCGTTTCAGCCAAATCTATTGTGTTCATGTTATTTCTCTCGGGTTCCAAAAATTATATCCATGCCGCTCTCGACCACGTATTCAGTCTCATGGAAGTATGGATTTTCCAGGTCTGCCGGAGATGTATTTCGAGTTCGAAGGCAAAGTGTGAGTGGAAAGTCGGGTTTGAGGGGTTTGCGTTTCGACAGTTCCGCCATCGCCTGCCTGGCACCGTCGATCAGCATCGGACGGGTTTCTTCGGCAGACAGAAGTATTGCCGCCTCCCGGCTGACACCTTTCTTCACAGCTACGGTCGGCAGGTCATCACCATGCAACTCTCTGGCTTCACGGCAGGCCGCTTCATCACCGGTCGCCAGCATGACCGGCACGTTATGATGTCCGGCTGCGACCGAGCTCTGGTAGAGTTCTCCGCGTTCAACACCGTCGTACCAGTATTTCCTTTCCTCTGCAGCGCTCTGCGTGTGATGCAGAACACCGTCCGGGGTTCCGTTCATGGCATGAAATCCAAGCAGTACAATTCCGTCAAAGGATTCGTCCAGGCCGCAGAGGGAACCCGGACGCGGCATCCCCGTAACATACCGCACACCGGAGACCATGCACCCGGGAATAAAATTATTTCCCCCGTTGTGCCCGTCGAGCACAACTATCTCAGTGGCCCCTCCCTGCCTCAACCCCTCGGCAACAGCCGCAATATCACCCATGAGCAGTTCCATGGCTTCACGGAACTCGCGGGTATCCTTTTCCCGTGTCTGTTTGAATTTAAATACCCCGGTAACCCCTTCCAGGTCGGTAACGATATAGATCTTCATAATAGCTTCTCCTTAATATTATAGTATTCCCTTCTACCTTCACAACCTTCGAGCATCACCAAAGTCCCGCACTTCCATCAGCATGCTGCCGTTCATGGCGGACTCGTGAGCGATCAGCCCCGGGATCAGATAACGTGCAGCATCCCAGACATTGTTTGGTGGTGTTTTTCCGCTGACACAGGCCCGGACAAAGTCATCCACCATAAACTGGTGGGATCCTGCGTGACCGTTCGCCAACCCGATGAATTCTTTGGGCAGCCGGGACAGGTCATGGAGTTTCGATGCGCCTTCATGTGTTCCGTCCGCGGAGTTCACTTTATCCATGTTGCCCTTCAACTCGTTCGCTGGAACCCCTTCGCACGCGAGCAGCCCACTCACGTCAACGCGTTCATTCAGATTTTTGTTCAGCCAGATTCCGGCCTTGGAGCTGTGCCCGGTGCCGGTCGCGCCGGTCTGCTGCTCGTAACTGCCATCGGTGCCATAGATGCTCATGCCGCAGGTGCCGGGATGCCCCACGCGGCGAAATTCGTTGATACGCGCCACACTGCCGTCCGACATCTTACAAAGCATGGTTTCGTTACTGAAGGGATTCTTCCAGTACGCATCCTCACGGGCATAGTAATTCCCGAGCCGGTACGCTGCTTCCTCCTCGGATTTGGGCGGCCACCGGTGCTCACGTTGATCGGGCACACCCATACCACATACATGGGTTACGTAGGCTCCGGTCACAGACACGATCATGCTGGTTGAATGGGTCGGATAGAACATGGGCGGGATACCGAACTTCTGCTTCCAGTCATCGCCATACCGCCACTTGTAAACGTCGATCAGCCCATGCTGGTAGTCGTGCATGTATTCCCCTTCCGCGTATACAATCTCACCGAACGCTCCGTTGCGGAATTTCTCACGGCAAAAAATGGTGCAGGGATAGTAGTAGCTTGTTTCACCGATCATGTAGATATTGCCGATCTCCTCAACCGTCTTAACCAGTTTAGTGATTTCTTCCATGCTGATCGCTGACGGCACGGCTGAATAGACATGCTTGCCGGCCTTGAGCGCCTGAACCGCCTGCGGTCCGTGCAGGTGATGCTGCGTTATGACAGCAACCGCATCCACATCCATATCGCAGAGCTCGTCCAGCGAACCGCAACGATCCCGGATCCCGAACTCCTCGCATCGTGTCGTCAGCTTCTCCGCGTCCAGGTCACAGAGAACCACATTCTCAACCTCCGGATGCGCCTTAAACAAAGGAATAAAATGCCTGGCAAACGAACCGGTTCCGCAAACACCAATCCTGATACCCATTGATAATCCTCCCAAAGCTAATTTGACTGACTGTTGAAAATGTTGACTTTTTTTGCATTCATATTGTGATGCTGCTCAAATTCCTATGCAGTCGAGTTACCGGAATACTCCTTTCATGATACGATTCTATTGACCGCACGTTTTGAGCAAGCCGACAATCTCCCGAACCAGGGTCTCGCCGGTTTCAGCACTTGCAATATAACTGGTTTCATACCCGCCCTGTGCCAGGGCTTCTCTTGTCGGCATATAGAAAGGATCTTCGCCGCAGGTGGTTGCAACCAGTGTATGTTCGGCTGGGCTTTCGGCCTTGATTTGCTCGCCCAGTTCGGTAAAGACTTCACCGGACACATATCCCACCGCTGTATCATTGACCTGCATTGCGAAGAAGTCAACCGGACAGCAACCATCCACAATTTTCTTTGCCATGACATACTTTCGTAAAGCGGTACGGGGGTCTTTACCGTCCTCTTTCCATGCGGCAAGTGCTTCTTTCGCGTTCGATAGCGCCGATTCCACATCGCCGGCATCCGGCTTGACCGGCAGGCGCACATCTTTCTGGCTGACCGCAAACTGCTGGACATCCTGAAAATCAACCTGTCCCAGTACCTTGATCACTTCACCGGCCATGATCTGACCCATGCGTTTTGCGTCGGCAATCCGGTCATCGTAATCCAGGAATTCTCCCCGCACATACTTTGCCGGATTGATATCCCCCGTACACCCGTGCAG
Organism: uncultured Planctomycetota bacterium; assembly: GCA_964524955.1. Lineage (GTDB taxonomy): Bacteria > Planctomycetota > CAZGEP01 > CAZGEP01 > CAZGEP01 > CAZGEP01. The sequence goes on from CAZGEP010000093.1 coordinate 15,777, forward strand.
AAAGAGTGCTGTGCCGCCGTACACCTTTTCGATCATGTCCGAGGCATATCCGGGGTAGTCGGCGCAGATAACGGGCGGCGAGTCTCCTCCTGCGGCTGACGGATGGCAGGCATAGTTGTAGAGCGTTGCCACCGGGTTGCCGTCCAGAGCGGAAAAGGAAATCACTCCAACTTCCGGATCAATATGTCCGCGCGGCAGATCGCGAAGCTCCTGCGCAGGACGGGAATTGCGCCAGCGGAAACTTCCATCCGGCATCTTAACACGTCGACAGCTGGCGATACCCTCCTCAATTGACCCGGCTCCGCATCCCGTCCGAACCGACATCATCCGGTTGAGCGCAAGGCAGATTCCCGTCGCTACACGCCGCATCAGGTTGTTAATGTAATCCATGTCAAAAGCAACATCATTGATCCCAAAAATGTCATAAGCCGGCTCATATTCGATAAAGCTGTCGCTGTGCTGATGCGTGTTGTGCAGAATAATATTATCAATCGGCACAGAGGTCATTTCCCGCACCAGGTTCCGGATACGGTCATGATGGCATTTATACAGGCAGGTCACCTCCATACTGGTTACCGTGTTGACAGACTTGCCATCTGTAAAAGCAATGGTTCTTGCATAGAGCGGCCAGCGGATATCTGATATCCGTGCCAGCTCATTCAGTGTATTCCACCGCCGGGTCGGCGATCCGATGTTCGGCGTTATATCGACGCTACTGGTTCCAGCTCTGAGTTCCATGATCAGCTCCTAATCTTTGGGAAGCGCAGGCCCTTGAACCTGAGCAGATTCCCGGTTCTGTTTGTACGTTTCTCCGGTCTCAAGAAATGCCCTGATATTCGCTTCCGGTGTCTTTACTGTAATTTCAGTCATCACACCGGGTGCACCCCGCCTGACATACTCTTCACACAGCTGCCGAATCTGATCCGGCGTTCTGTTGACCATGTCATGGACTGTAAAGAGATTGATGGTAAAGAAAAGGCCCGGACATTCCTCCTGGATATCTTCAATCGTAATATCCGGGTTCACCCCCGGATCATAGTTTGTGATACCAAGTCTGTTCAGATATTTGTGATGCCCCCGCTTGAGTGTCTCGCAGTGGAGAGACCGGCCATTCTTTCCGTACCGGTCATAGAGCTGCTTCATATAGGGAAAACAGAACTCTTCGTACATGTCCGGTGATATCAGTCCGGCGTAATCATCTCCCATGCCGCAGGACGTAACCGGAATGCCGAGTTCCTGCTCGGTAAAGGTCATTACATTGCACTGCGCATCCACAACTTTCTGCAAAAGTTCTTTGACCCGATCCGGCGCCATGGCCAGATCCATCATAATATCTGTGCCACGCAGAATCGTAGCGGTTGTAAACGGCCCCTGAAATCCGAAGCGACCGAATGATGCCTTGAAACCGGTTCCGGAGACCAGTTTCTCCATCTGTCTGTGCTGACGGAGCAGTTCCCGGTAGCGCGGCAGGTTCGGTATCTGACCGGGTTCAGGCACCACCAGGTCTTTGACCTCATCCATGGAAGACAAGACCCGTTTATGAACCGCGGCATGGTTGTCACCGCTGAATTCAAGCTTCGCTCCAAAGAGTGTTGCATTCCAGTAACTGGTCAGGCCATTCTGAACATAGTTGCCTATGTCATGGTCAAATGTTCCAAGAAAATACTCCCGTGCCCGCTGGTGAGTCTCCAGACATACTGCAGGCTCACAGTAATAATCGCACAGCCGGGTCCCTGCCTTCTCGCAGTACACCTCAGGCGGAATGGCAAGAATCCATTTGACATTTTTCGTTTCACTCATTGCTTATCTTCCTTCTTGGTTGTCTGCACTGTTATGCCTTCCAGGGCCGCATGTGCAGCCAATGTAATTTCGGTGTTGAATGCAGTCAGCAAATCCACTGCTTCAGCGTTCTTTCCTTCTTTCAACAGACGGGCTGCTTTTTTCTCGACCTCTTGCTTCTTCACATCAGCTTTCTTCTCGAATACCTGTGTGACCTTGACCAACCTTTTTCTGTCTGCTGACCGATTGAGTATATGCAGTGATCCATCCGCTATAAATAGCGGCGTGCCTCTGCCGCCCATGAAAAGCGGCACATACAAGGAGTAAGGATTACCAAAACCCACCCAGGCACAAGTCAAGTACTCCGGGTACTCTTTGGGCACCTCAGCGGTAAGGGAACACAGAGCCCTGTCCAGATATTCGTCCTTTCTAAGTGCATTGATCATAGCGTGAACATCCACCGGGAGGTCATCCGCAGATGGAAAAACCCCTCTGTTCCGAACAAATCCTTTATCCTTAGCCCAGTCGATCTTACTGACCGCTCTGGCATGCTGCAACGCCGTAACGATGTTTCCGGATGTGTCCGCAAACGTCCAGCGCGTTCCGATTTTACCTCCGGCATAATACTTCTTCTTACAGGTCATCGTGAGTATATCAAGCGCTTCCTGACACGTAGCGGCATTTTCGGCGATGTAACGGGAAATCGAATGATTCATCCACCCCTTCCATCGGGGTTGGGGATCACGTCCGCACTGAACGTGACAACTCGCAAGACCCTTCTCGTTTACAAACATAACCGGTTCAATGCCGTGCACGTCGCCAACACGAAGAAACTTGTACAGGGATTTGCCGTTGACCTTGATTTTCTTGAAACAGGCGCCCTGGAGTCGATATCGGTTCTGCCGCAATTTGTGAAGAAGCGCCTTTCCGCTCCTGGTACTCTTTCCGGCCACAGCATAGGAGACGCACTCATGCCCCGCGTTCACCCCACGGTACTTGGCGCCAAAATAAAGGCCAAGCAACACGGGATCCACATCTATTTCCCCGGCTACCCCGGCTGCTTCAGCCAGCCAGTGGGGCGCAAGCTCTTTCGAGATCTCAAGATACTTC
>CAZGEP010000094.1:0-18508 GCA_964524955.1 uncultured Planctomycetota bacterium
TGACCGATCCTTTGTTGACAACCACTTACAAGATTTTATGTCAAACTTGGGTTAAGAAAAAAACATTTGCACACCTTGAATAAACTCCATATAATCAAATTTATGAACCACAAGAAACGTATATTATTCATTGATGATGAACAAGTCATTCGGGAGTGGTTCCAGGACATGGTGCCGTTGATCGACAATGTTCAGGTAACCATTGAGGGGGATTCGCAAAAGGCTCTTGACATTATCCGAAATCAGAACCTGGATCTAATTATAACGGATTTGAATATGCCGTTCATGTCCGGCCTGGATATTCTTGAACAGGTAAGAAAAAAAGACCCAACGCTTCCTGTCATACTCTTTACCGGAAGCCTGGAAGATAATATCGAACAGCATGCACTGAACCTGGGCATATCTGAAATAATTACCAAACCCGTTGAGCTTGCACAGTTTGTCGAAACCATTCAGCGATATTTATAACATTCCCGATCTTATTATAATTACAAATTCAATACCGTTGATTCGATAAGCCCTTCCATCCGGCTGAAGCGTTCTGCAAAACCTTCCGGAAGACAGCCGTCGATATTGACCACCGCCATGGCAGTACCGCCGAGTTCATGGCGTGCCAAGGCCATGTTCGCAATATTGACCCCTAATCGACCAAGTTCTGTTCCCAGTAGACCGATAAAGCCGGGCTTGTCTTCATGTCGTGTAAGTAAAATAATCCCTTCCGGAATGGCTTCTACTGGGAAATCACCGATATTTACAATTCGGTATTTGTCTCCGCCGAAAACCGTACCATCTACTGTAATGATTTCGCTCTCTGTTTCAACCGTCACTGAAATCAGGTTTGAAAAAGAGCCGTAACTGTGATCCCGGCTTTCAATAATTCGTATACCGTGCTCTTCTGCAAGGTATTTCGCATTAATGTAATTGATTCGGCCATGGGAATAATTTTTGAGGAATCCGAACGTAACCGCAGACGTAAGCGGGGCAATACTTTTCTCAGCAATTTTACCCCGATAGGAGATATTCAGAGACTTCGGCTGTCCTTTGAGTATTTGACACTGAATGCTTCCTATTTTTTCGCTAAGGGTGATATACGGTTTCAACTCCTCCAAATCGCTGGCAGAAAGTTCAGGGTAATTCACGGCAAACCGGACATTATTATGCAGCAATACATCGATAACCTGCGAGGCAGCATCTCTTGCAACATTTTCCTGAGCTTCGTGTGTGGAGGCTCCCAAATGGGGGGTTCCGATAAAGGTGTCACATTCAAGAAGCCTTCGGTCCTCCGGAGGTTCCTGAGTATAAACATCAAACGCTGCTCCTGCAATTTTACCGGAAGTCAGCGCATCCAGAAGTGCTTCTTCATCCACAATTCCACCACGCGCACAATTAATAATTCGAGCACCGTCCGACATGGCATCCATGACATCTTTTCCTATAATTCCGCGCGTCTCATCGGTCAAAGGGGTGTGTACTGTTAGATAGTCTGCCTTGGCAGCTGCCTCCATAACAGACGCTGCCAGATCAATACCGAGTTCCTTGGCACGTTTATCAGAGGTATAGGGGTCGTAGGCAATGACAGACATCTTCAGTCCCTTGAGACGTTTGACAACTTCCTGCCCAATACGTCCAAGGCCAATTACAGCGACTTTCTTTCCGGTCAGCTGGTATCCAGTGAATTTCTTCTTATCCCATTTTCCTGCTTTCAAAGAGGCATAGGCCTGCGGTATATTTCGTGTCATTGACATGATATGGGCCACAGCCAACTCAGCTGTCGAGATTGAATTTCCACCCGGAGTATTCATAACAATAATCCCCTGGCGTGTAGCAGCGTCAATATCAATGTTATCCACGCCAACACCTGCTCTGGCAATCACCCTCAAATTCTCAGCAGCCGCAAGGATCTCAGGGGTTAACGTGGTTTTACTACGAATAATAATCGCGTCGTAATTTGCAATGCAGGATTTCAGTTCCTCTGGAGAAAGACCAGTATTGACGGTAACGGTAATGTTCTTTTCTTTCTCAAGCAGTTCAATGCCTTCATCAGAAAGTTTATCGCTTACGAGTACATGATACATGATTTCAACTCCAGGTAAGTAAAATAGTCATTGTTGCGGGATGATTTATTTGGGATTGCCCATGGCTTCCAAACGGTCCATCGCATTCTTATAATATTTATCTCCAGGAAGGAGCATCTTTAATATATCTCTATACAGGCTTAACGCCTGGGCGGGGTTATCGTTTTCAATATTCATAGCAGTCTGCAAATGAACACCAGCGATTCGTATAATACGATTAATTCCATCGGACCCAATGCTTCCCTCTGGATCTTTCTTGACTGCTTTTTCATAATTTTCTCTGGCCTGCTTGTACATCTTTTTCTGAAAAAACTCATCCCCAGTCTTCATATAATAGTTTGCCAATTTTTTGGGATCATTCCATTCCTTCTTGTATTGCAGGGCGCGTTTTCTGTAAAAATTACCGTTGAAACTCTCTTTGGCAAGAAGGTCGTCAAATAGCTTGACAGCTTCCTCATATTTTTTCTTGTCCAAAAGCTCTTTGCCTTTGTTAAAGAGTGTGACCACTTCTTCGATTTTACGTTTTAAGGGAATCAATTCGAACGATTTGGCCTTGTCAATTGCCTTTTTCGCTTCATCCGCCTGTCCGGCATTGTAGAATTCGATCGCCTGCTGACTGAACTTATTATACTGAATGGTCTTTAAAAGGCTGTTGATCTTTATTTCGTAAACCCCTTTGTCGGTAATTGTCTGAAGAAGTGTTTCGGCTTCGGAATATTTCTTATTTTTAACAAGTTTTTCCGCATTAGAAATAATCTTTTTTATCTTGTGCTTTTCTGTAAGTTCATCGATTTCTTTTTCAATATCTTTTCTGCTGCTTTTTGTCATATACTGCAACGCGTTCTTAAGCGCCTTGATTGCTTTCGGCCAGTTCTTTTTTTCTTTGGCTTCCCGTGATTCCGTTAGCATTTCGTCAATCAACTTGTTTTTCAATTCGGTGATGCGCTTTTCTGCTTTTTTCCGATAAACTGAATCCCTTGGAACACGTTGCAGAACAGTGACAGCTTCGAGACAATTCTCCTGTTCTTCATACTTCTGCGCCTTATAAAAGATATCCTGAATTTTCTGAGCAGTTTCAATTTTCTGAAGCCAGGACTTTGAAAACAGACGTATCTTTTCGGTTGAAGCGGGGAGCTCAAAAAGTTTATTCAATGGTATGCTAAGTTTTTCAAATTCATCGACAGATGAAAGATCTCCTTTGGCCACGTCAAGGATATCATTCACATCCAAAAGAAGCGGAGCAATCTCACGGGCCGGAAGGCCTTTTGCGGCTTTGGAAAGTTTCTCTCCCGCAGTTTTAAATTCGTTTTTATCAATATGTTTCAAACTGTCACCAACCAGCTGGTCGTAATCACTGTTGGTCAGTTCGTCCGAAGCGACCGGTCTATTGTTCTGTTGACTGCTGCTTGAAATCAGGCCGGAAATAACCAGGAGGATAAGAACAACAACGATCAGTCCACCGCCACCGTACATCAGCAACTGCTGATTTCTTTTGCCCGGCGGTGCTGTCATTCGTGTTGCCGGAAGTTTCTCTTCCGAAGGGAATACCGGGGAAGAGTCATCGACTTTGTAAAAATTCCCGTCGTCCGTAGGAGGGGGGCCTGCATTGAAGTCAGGGATAATTTCTTCCGGTGTAGTAGTGCCGGCACGGAATTCGGTTTCTGGATTATTCGGATCAACAAGTTTGAAGTCCAGTTTACCGAAACGCAGCTCATCTCCGGGACTGAGAAGGGTTTGCGTATTGATTTTGATTCCGTTCACATAGGTCCCATTGCTGCTTTCCAGATCGGCAACAGACAACTTTTCGTTATCAAATATCAGTTTAGCGTGTCGCTTGGATAACGTGCTTTCTTTTACTGAAATATCGCAGTTGGAAGATCTTCCCAAAGTTTGCTCGCCTTGCTTGAGTTCAATCGTCAGATCCTCGTTCTTATGCTTTCCTTTGAGTATCATGAGTGAAATCCTCGTTTACCTTCTGCTAAAGGTAGATTGCCGCTGGACAACAAAAGCGGAGGTTATTATTCTCGATTTCTGTTATTATGATATGTACTTCTTCCCAATATTCAATTGAAAAAAAGTAAAAACACTATTTTGCTATTCTGATTATTTACAAGGGGTTATCGTACACAGAAAATTCAACTTATATGCAGGAAAATCACCGGGTATTCATCGCCCGCTTCATCCGCGTGATGAATATTTTTGCTTTCTGGTGACGGAGATCCTGCTCATCCGTGACCAGTTCAGTAATCTGGCGAAGCTTTTCCACGGCAACGGCTTTGATTTTATCACCACCGCTTTTCCATTCCAATATGGCTTCTTTTTGCAGCCGTTTGCATTTTTCATCAATCTCTTTGTTTAACTTCCTTGCTTGCTCCAACGCATTACGAAATAACGCTGGTTTTGCGGACTGACCACGAAAAACATCTGCGGCTTCACTGTAGGCCAGATACGCCTTATATATATGCCCATCCTCAGCCATAATTTCAGCCTGTTTTATCAGTTCATATGCCTTTTCTTCCATTTCTTTGCTGGATAAATATGTGTTTTCATTTTTCTTGTCAGTAGGTTTTACCACAAAAACAGACATAACACCTATCAACTGTTCCTTAAGGTAAAATTCAACTTTCGTATCTCCAGGATATTTTCCTTCAATCAGAACAGCGCTAAATTTATCTTTATACGATTCGTCAATAACAATGCTGTCGTGTTCCATTTTCAAGTGGGTATACCTGTGTATTGACGGTATTTTTCCGAATTTTTTTATCTGGCTCGAATTCCTGTATCGTCGCAAATCCACAAGTTTTTTTTCACCAACCTGTAAAACCAACTGAATTTTATGGGGTTTTGGAGGAGGAGTCAGCATTTTGCTGATGATTACCATAACCAAGCCTAGAATAGAAAGGACGATCAAAAGAATCATCCAGCGAAACAATCGTGTAGACGTAAATTTTACGTTGGCGTCCGACATGGGCGCGGTTGATTGTCCATCTTTGATTACAGGTCCGACCGGTTGACCACCAGTATTTTGGATCCCGTTGGACGCACCTACGGAAGCTGCAACATTGACGCCTGCGGGTACAGGAAGTGCTGGACCGGGTACAAACTTGATTTCGATCTTGCCCAGGTTGAATACGGTTTCCTTCACAAGAAGCAACTCCTGGACACGGACATCATCAACCTTAATTCCATTGTGACTTGCCTGATCCTTGATTAAAAGCCCTTCCTGCGTCATCTCAATAATCGCATGCAAGCGTGATACCGATGGGTCTTTGATTATCACTTCGTTTTGACTGGCCCTTCCGATACGAATCATCGTCTGTGTGATACGGTAACCGGTACCGGAAAGGGGGCTGTTATTAAAAACCAGCGAACCATATTCAGACATTTGCGTAACGTACCTCCAGTTCAGATCCTGTTTGGATTTTATATTTTTGTATACTGCCCTCGGGCAATTCAATGACTGCGCACGCTGTTAGACAACAGGACATGCGCCATGGCTTCAGAGCTTCAACGGTCTTTACGACAACGAATTCGGCATTGATATACAGAATGTCAATGGCAAAGCGCATAAACATCGTATGAATGGACAAACAATGCTTGATCAGCATTCCGTTTCCTTGAGGCAAGCTGCCTCTGCCGAGCAATCCCTTTAGACGCTCTGTAAACGTTACAGCTGTTTCCAGATGCAAAGCGATCGTAGTTGCCCCGCTATTCTGATTATCCTTCATGATAAGCTGTTCGCGAAAATCCAAAATCAGCCTGTTCCATAATAGAGCCGTAAAAACATCGCACCAAAAATAATCAGCAGCGTATTGGGAAATATGAAGAATACCAGCGGAAAAATAATCTTGACCGGAGCTTCCATAGCCAGTTTTTCAGCACGCTGTGAACGCCGCTCTCCAACTTGCTGGGATTGAATCCTCAAAATCGGTCCCAGAGAAGCACCAAGTTCATCGGCTTGTATAATTGTACTGGCCACTGAACGCATATCATTCAGATCAATCCGTCTGGCCATATCCCTCAATGCATTGCTTCTGTTTTTACCCAGATTGATTTCATGAAGCATCCGTGCAAATTCATCTCCGAGCGGCGATCCTTTAATCTTTTCCACAATTCTCTGAATCGCAACTGTGAAGTCCAGCCCGGACTCCACAGCAAGCGTCATCAGGTCGAGTGTGTAGGGAAGACCTTTGATAATGCTCAATTGGCGTGCCTTACGTTTATCGTTCAACCAGATGTAGGGAAGCATTAGTCCAATCAGTGCGGTCAGCAGTGCGACAAGGCCCGGCGGATAACCGGTAGTATATCCCAAAGCAAATCCCAGTCCAGTCCCGGCAACTGCACTGAACACACTCAGACCGATCCATTCATTGAACTGAATGTTCAGCGGAGATCCTGCAGCAACAATCAAACGGTCAATTCGTGCGTGAAAACTGTTTTCAACTGGTTTTCGCGATACGCTTACAGCTGCGGAACTTTCCGGATGTTTGACAAAAAGTGAAATCATGAAATTGCCAAGCACACGTGAAATCGGCAGCAGCACACCAACCATACCGGAATGTTCACGGTTATCAACAATCTCCTGCATCATACCGGATTTCATTGTTTCCGCATACATATTCAGCGCTGCGTAAAAGAAGAGTCCTACGCTGAAAGCAGCCAGTACAGATATACCAAATTCAGTCATGTCAAGTGTCCGATAAATTATACGTCAATGGAGACAATCTTCTTGATAACCAAACCGCCGATCACCTCCATAATCAATACCACCAAGATGATAATATATCCAATGGGTGTTGTATAAAGCGGCTGGATCATCTCCGGATTTAAAAAACTCAGGGCCAGTGCTACAAGAAAGGGGAGGGCGCAGATGACAACCCCCTGCAGCTTTCCCTGCGCAGTAAGGGAATCAATTTTTCCTTCAATGCGCCTGCGTTCCCGTATCGTTCTGGCAATATTGTCAAACACTTCAGAGAGATTACCGCCGACTTCCTGTGAAATAGAAATCGAACTGATAATCAAGTCCAGATCCTGACTCGGCATTCGCTGGATTAAATGCTGAAGAGCCTCGTCCAGCGAGACTCCCAGGCGGGTTTCCTGAAGCATCAAACCGATTTCCTGAGACATGGGATTATCCATTTCACGATGAACCATATCAAAGGACTGAATCAGGCTGAAACCGGCTTTGAGTGAATTGCTTATATTGACCAGCATATCCACGATCTGAAGGTTAAATCGTGTGTCTCTGCGTTTTTTTAGAACATACAGTATCAGGCGGGGTAGAAAAAGAGCCGCCACGCACAGCGGCAGGCTCAAAATAAGACTTCCAGAAAGTACCAGCAGAAAAAAGAACGTAAGAATACCGCTCAGAACCGACAGATACAAGATCTGCTGAGGCGGAATCGTAAGGAACATCGAATCCAGTGACTTTTCTGCACCCTCAACGTATTTTTCCTCGTAGGACTGCCATCCGGTTGAAAAAAGGGAAACACCGACCCAGGTGAAAATGCCGACAGAAACTGCAATAAAAATCAGAAGTATGATCTGAAGCGGGAGCACTTAGAGGGCTCCTTTCTTGAATATATCAAGATTTACATCAATACCGCGCTCTTTCAAATCAAAATATATCCTGGGCACATTACCGGTTGATTCATAATGGCCAATGATTTTATCTCCGTCATAGCCCTTTTGCACAAACTTGAAAATGGGCTGCACTTGAAGTACATCACCTTCCATACCGGTCAGCTCCACAACTTCGGTAATTTTTCGGGTGCCGTCTTTAAGCCGTGCAGTCTGAACGATAATATCTATGGCAGCATTAATCTGTTCGCGGATAGCTTTGGATGGAAGATCCAGACCTGCCATCAGAACCAGAGTTTCAAGCCGGGCCAGGGAATCACGGGTTGTATTGGCGTGAATTGTGGTCAGGGAACCATCATGTCCGGTGTTCATAGCCTGAAGCATGTCCAGGGCTTCACCGCCACGACATTCACCGACAATAATTCTGTCCGGCCTCATACGCAATGAGTTAATCACGAGCTTTCGGATTGGAATTGACCCTTTACCCTCAATGTTGGGCGGCTTGGACTCCAGTGAAACAACGTGAGGCTGGCGCAGCTTTAATTCCGCTGCATCTTCGATGGTTACGATTCGTTCATCTTCACTGATAAATGAGGAAACCACATTCAAGAGAGTGGTTTTACCGGAACCGGTTCCACCGGAAATCAGAATGTTGGCTCGCTCCGTAACAGCAATGTTGAGAAAATCAGCGATCTCCTGTTTTATAGATCCAAATCGAATCAGGTCATCCACTTCAAATGGAGTCTCAGAAAAACGACGAATGGTCAGCGTCGGTCCCTTGAGCGAAAGGGGAGCAATGATCGCATTTACTCGAGAACCGTCCTTGAGACGGGCGTCCACCATTGGTGTTGTTTCATCAATGCGACGGCCAATGGGTGCAAGAATTCGGCGGATGACCTGAAGCACTTGCTGGTTTCCTGAAAACCGTTTGTCTGTAAGCACAAGTTTTCCGGCTTTTTCAATATAAATCTCATCCCAGTTATTCACCATGATTTCATTAACATTCGGATCCGCCATCAACGTTTCTACCGGACCAAGTCCGAGTGCTTCATCAATAACATCCGCAACCAGTGTTTTTTTATCTACATCCGGAGGAATTTCAGCCTTAAGCTCAGGAAGGATGTTGTAAATGGTTTCTTCTGTCTTAAAACGCATCTCCTGGTCAGATGTATTGTTGGATAACTTTTTAAGGTCCAGTTCTTCCAAAAGCCGTTTATGAATTTTACGACGAAGTTCAATTACAACGTTTGCTTTCTTTTTCGGAGATACGTCCTGGGATGATGGATGACTTCCGTTGGTAACATGGAGGGCGTGGGACGGGCGTATGGAGGTATCATCTGCAATAAAGCTCAATCGTATTTTGCTCAGGGTAATCTGGTCGTTGTTGGATAGCCTGACATCCTGTTCGTTGATTCGTGTGCCGTTTAGATAGGTTCCGTTCTTACTGCCAAGATCACGAACGTAGAAATGACCGTTTTTTTGCGTAAAAGTACAATGGCGCCTGGATATCCCAGACAGGGACAGGGACAGGTCGCATTCCGGCAGTTTTCCTACTGTAAATTGGGTTTCTAAAAGTTGGAATTCGTGTTTTTTCCCTTTTTGGTCAGTAAGAATTAATTTGGCCATAATCGTCGATTCTGTTTAATGTACAATGATTAGGTTAAAAGTATACCAAAGTCAATCCGCCATGTCAAGCCTATTCATCGCCACTCCAAACATTTATATTATATTGAAATCTACAATTGAATATGCTAAAACCACAAAATAAATTCAACAGGACAGGTGCGATTGATATGAAATAAAAATAGTTATTGAATTGAATATCCGGTCGATTAAAATGGAGATGCGTTGGAAAGACAGAGGGACGTACCTGTTGTTTTTCCCAAGAAGTACATTCATCCTATTTTTCAGGAGAGCGTCATGATTGGCAAGAAACTGGAAAACGCAATTAACAAGCAGATAAAAAACGAACTGGAATCGTATTATATCTATCTGTCCATGGCTGCTTTCTTCAGTGATTCAGACCTCGATGGCATGGCGCACTGGATGAGATGTCAGGCACATGAAGAAACGGTTCATGCCATGAAGTTTTTTGATCATATATGCGACCGGGGCGGTAAGGTCAAACTGCTGGACCTCAAGCAGCTGAAGACAAAATGGACCTCTCCGCTGGAAGCATGGGAAGACGCTTTTAAACACGAACAGTTCATCTCAGGCACGATTAATGATCTGGTTACGATTGCGCGCGCTGAAAATGAATATGCCTCCGAAACGCTTCTGGCCTGGTTTACTGACGAGCAGATCGAAGAAGAAGCCAATACTGGGAAAATTGCCAATCAGCTTAAGATGGTATCCGGATCCAAGCACGGAATTCTTATGATTGACCGTGAACTCTCTGCAAGACCTTTTCCTGCAGGATCCCCGTTTGATCCGGCTGCAGCGAATGCGCAAGGATAGTCCTGTGAGTACTAACCCTCCGTATATGGATATCCGTTCAGAATTCTGGAAAGAGCTTTTTGGGAAATCTCTTTCGTATGAAACCTATCTTGATTCGAGTCCGGAGGAACATGCACAAAAGTGGCGTAAAATGAGTGCGGCAATCCCTGAATTTGAACAGGATATCATCGCCCGCTTATCCGGTTTTAACCGGCATCTGAACGTACTTGTTCTCTCGGGAATCTGGTGCGGAGATTGTGCCCGCCAGGGCCCCATGCTCAATAAAATATGCTGTATCAAGGGTACTCAAATTCAATTACGATTTGCCGAAAGAGACGTGTTTCCGGAGCTGGCACATGAACTCCGCATCATGGGAGCCCTCCGAGTTCCCGTGGCTGTGTTTCTGAGTGAAGATTTCTTTGAAACAGGCCGGTTCGGAGACCGGCTTCTTACAGTGTACCGAAAAAAAGCCAAACAGGAAACCGGTTCGGCATGCAGTACCGGGATAGTGGCTCCGCCTGCAAACGAACTGTGGGATGAAATTCTGGAATGGGTGGATATCTTTGAACGAATGCTCCTGATGCTCAGACTGGCGCCAATGCTTCGCAAACGGTATGGAGATTAGCTGAAAAAATCGCCGCTTTTAAGATTGCGTCCGTTTAGAAAATCCTGAACCTTCATTCGTTTGCCGCCCTGGGGCTGGAGTTCGGTGATGCGAAGTGCGTCTTTGCCTGTCTGTACGACAATCCCTGAATTATCCGCCTGAATTACAGTTCCGGGTTTGTCCTGATCCAACGTTGCGGTGACTTCACTCTGGTAGATCTTTATCAGCTTGTCTCCGCGCATCCAGTACGTATAAACCGTTGGCCACGGTACATACGCTCTGATTTTACGTTCAATCAGCTCAGCAGGTTCTTCCCAGTTAACCTTACCATCTACTTTTTTAATCTTGGTGCAGTATTCAGCACATGCGTTTTCCTGGGGACAGGGGGTGGCTTCACCGCAGCGGATTTGCCCGAGAACATCCAATGTCATTTCCGCACCCATAACAGCCAATCGATCGGAAAGCGCTTCATAATACTCGTTGGGTTTTATGGATGTCTCACGGACAGCAAGAATATCGCCGGCATCCATTTCAGGAGACAGCTGTATGATTGTGACGCCCGTCTTTTCATCCCCATTGATCAGCGAGGATTGAATTGGGCTGGCACCCCGGTATTTGGGCAGCAGCGATGGGTGGATATTGACAATCCCTTTGGGAAAGATATCAATCAGAACCTTGGGCAGCATCAGGCTAAAAGAGGATACAACCCCCAAATCCGGCTCCAGAGCGCGGATACGCTCAAGAACATCTATGTCGATTTGGTCGGTAATAATCACATGAAGTCCCATTTTTATGGACAGAAGTCGGATCGGAGAGGAAATCATGTGTTTTCCCCTTCCCGACTTTTTATCGGGAAGGGTAATCACACCAACGATTTCGTAATCATTCGATTCCGCAATGTATTCAAGTGCCGGTATCGAAAAGGAGGAAGATCCCAAAAAAAGTATCTTCATGAACGTAATCCAGTATCAGGCATTATATACTGATTTCATGTCTTCGAGTGTTTTCGGGCTGTAATCACCAACATGGCCGGAAGTTCCGAAATCGTTCATTTTTCCCGAAATCAATTCCGCCAGGGCTTCTCTGGCAGGTCCCAGGTACTTTCGCGGGTCAAATTCACCGGGTTTTTCCGCAAAAACCTTACGAATGGTTCCGGTTACGCAAATCCTTCCGTCTGTGTCCACGTTTATCTTGGAGATGCCTTTTTTGATGGCTTCTTGAATGGATGGAATCGGAACCCCCATGGATTTCTGCATGTCTCCGCCATATTTGTTGACTTCGGCAACCAGATCCTGGGGCACACTGGAAGAACCGTGCATGACAAGTGCGGTTTCCGGAACCCGTTTTTTAATTTCATCCACCAGTTCCAGTGCAAGTTTCGGCTCTTCTTTGAACTTATAGGCGCCATGGCTGGTTCCAATCGCAACTGCAAGAGCATCCACACCGGTCTTGGCAACGAATTCCTCGCATTCATCCGGATTCGTTAAATGAATTTCTTCCGCCTGCGTATCGTCTTCAATACCACCGAGTGTACCCAGCTCACCCTCAACCGAAACACCCAGTGTATGGGCGTAATCCACAACCTCTTTGGTTACGGCAATATTGTCATCAAAGGTTCTTGCCGGGTGTGCCCCCGAATCGGTCTTGGTAGCGTAGTCAATGGAACCGTCGATCATAACAGATGTAAAACCCAGAGCAATGGCCTCTTTGCATGTTTCAAGATCCGGTCCATGATCCAGATGCATAACAATGGGGATGTCCGGGTTTTCTTCCGCTGCAGCCTGCATGAGGTGTTTCAGGTAAACCATATTGGAATACTGAAGCGCTCCTCTGGATGCCTGAATAATCACAGGTGACTTTGTTTCCTGTGCTGCCTGCATGATTGCCTGGATCTGCTCCATGTTGTTTACATTGTAAGCGCCTACACCGTATCCTGCTTTCATTGCTTCCTGAAGTACTTGATACATAGGTACTAATGCCATAATTAATTTCCTTTCCAATACGTTATGAAATTATGCGGCTGGAGTATGCTGTATATTATTCATCACCGCTGTAAAAGTCAACTGTTTTTTTCAAAGAAAGCCTGAATGGACTCTGTCGTAATTTCTGTAATAATGCCTTTTTCCGTTATGATTCCATGAATATATTCCGCTGGTGTGACATCAAAGGCTGGACTGTACACCTTGATATCCTTGGGAGCGATCCGCCTGCCTCCGATGGTTGTGACTTCCTCAGAAGCGCGTTCCTCAATTGGGATATCCTTACCGGAAGATGTTGAGAGATCAAATGTGGAAAGTGGTGCTGCAATGTAAAATGGAATATTATTCTCTTTTGCAAGGACTGCGACGGAATACGTTCCAACTTTGTTGGCAGCATCACCATTGGCTGCGATACGGTCCGCACCTGTAATAACCAGATCAACTTTTCCTTGATTCATTAAAACACCTGCGGTATTGTCGCAGATCAGAGTCACATCTATTTCTGCCTGTAGTAGCTCCCACGCAGTAAGTCGGGCTCCCTGAAGCAGAGGTCGTGTTTCATCGGCAAAGACATGTATATTTTTCCCCTGGCTGGCGGCGGTAAACATAACGGCAAGCGCTGTACCGTAATCCGCGGTGGCCAGTCCGCCGGCATTGCAATGTGTCAGAATTCGGGCACCTTCAGGAACAATTTCGTCACCTGCTTTTCCTATCGCTCGGCAGACACGCTTGTCTTCCTCAAGTATATCATGGGCTTCCGTAAGCATGATTTCCTTAATAACCTTGATCGGTTCATCCTTGGCATTCCTTGCCGTTCGCTTGACCCGCTCAATTCCCCATGTCAGATTAACAGCCGTGGGGCGTGATGAACCAATGTATTTTGCCGCTTTATTTATTTCCAACCACAGATCATCAAATTTCTCAGCTTTCGAACTCTGAATCGCCTGGACCAGACCATACGCACCGGCGATGCCAAGTGCAGGTGCACCTCTGACCTTCAGTTTTTTGATGGCATCGACAATCTCATCCGTGGTCTTGCATTCAATATATTCCAGTTTCTGGGGAAGCTTTGTCTGGTCAATTAAGATGATCTTTCCATCTTCCACACTGCCGTTCCATTCGATTGTTGCAAGCGGCATAACCACACTCCTTATTTATTAAAAAAAATCATCCGGCAAAGAATGAACTGATAATTCGATGCTGCATTGTAAACATTCATTTAATGAGAATCCTCAGTCAAAACGTTCTTCCGGTAAGCTGTTCATAGGCAGAAACATACCTGTCTCTGGTGCCAGTGATAATTTCATCCGGCAACTCAGGAGCAGGCGGTTCTTTATTCCAACCGCTTTGTTCAAGGTAATTTCGCAGGAATTGTTTGTCAAAGCTTTCCTGATCACGACCGGCTGCATAGGAATCTGCCGGCCAGAAACGGGAGGAGTCAGGGGTAAGGATCTCGTCAATCAGAATAATTTCGTCGCCGATTTTTCCAAACTCAAATTTGGTATCTGCAATAATAATATTCTTTTCTATTGCGTAATCCGCTGCCCGCTGATAAATCTCAATGCTTTTTTCGCGAAGGGATTCTGCTGTATCGGCCCCAACAATCTCGACCATGCGTTCAAAGGGAATATTTTCGTCATGACCGTCATCGGCCTTTGTTGCCGGAGTAAAGATAGGATTGGGAAGTTTGCTGCACTGCTTGAGATTTTCAGGCAAAGGAATGCCACACGCTGTTCCCTTTTCACAATATTCACGCCAGCCCGAGCCGGCAAGATACCCGCGGACAACACATTCAACCGGCATGACTTTTGTTTTTTTCACAAGCATACTTCGCTTCTGAAGGATTTCTCTCTCATCGGATGTCAGGTTCAAATCACTGAGGTCTGTTGTAATAAAATGATTCGGCATGATATCTTTCATTGTCTCAAACCAGAATGCAGTTATCCCCGTGAGCAGAGCCCCTTTATCCGGAATCGGATTGGGCATTACAGAATCAAACGCGGATATTCTGTCTGTGGCAACGATAAGCAACCGGTCTTCAAGGTCGTAAATGTCACGAACTTTTCCCTGTTTGCATTTGGTAAGAGAAGCAATGTCCGTTCCAAGGATTGCATTTGACATAATGAACTCCTTTCATCGAAAATCGTAAACAGTCCATAACAGATACTCGTATATACGTAATTTATACTGTTTTCAGTCCGCATATCATAGAATCAATATATCCGGACGGGAGATGACATTCTCATTTATTTCCACATCAATGGCTGGCCATCGATGATCTTCCGATAAAATCGTATTTCCATTGGCCTCAACAAGAATTGTGTCTTCACTTTTTGTCCCGGTAATGCTCGGATTCCAAGCAAAAGCCTGATCACATTCTACACGGGTGTGATTTTCCGGGGTGCCCAGGTATTCTCTGGGTTCATATCCGCAGGCACCACCCTGGTGGTGCAGTTTCCATTCATCCGGGTACCCGGTCATGCTGTAGGCCTTACAGGCAGCAGAAAAAATATCCGATACAATAGCTCCTGGTCGTGTTTCTGAAATAAAGACCGCATCTACATGACAGACGGCTTTATGCTTATCCATAATGTCCTGAGGTGGTGCACCATAGTGGACCAGTCGTGTACAGGAATGAATGAGTCCTTTGCGACGTGAGCATAAAACGATCATAAGATGCCTTTCCAGTCGTTTACCAGTAGGCAGGGGATGTCGGTATTTGTGAATACGCTGATCCGTGCCAACTAAAACCACGACAGGGAATGCATTCTTCAGACGGCCTTTGTGGGAAACCAACGCCGCAATTTCGATTTCAGTCATCCCCGGTTTGAGCTCAGAAACTGTTTCATACATAATGCGGGCGGAATCCTTGCCCAGCTTTCGAAACGTTTCTTTCTCATCCGCGTCAAGTCTCAGACGATACGCTGACAACTGGGCCTCAATGTTGACGGTCCCGTTTTCTCCAGTGTCTGATAATAGAATACCTTCACCACAGACATCATGGATCAGGGCATTCTTCTCTTTTTCAGAAAACCAGCAGTGCTCAAGGATTTCAAAAGAAGTGTCAGGAAGCTCCTCGTCAACCAGACGTGGGCGCTCAATATTATTGACAAGAAGATACGTTTGATCTCTGGTTATCAGAATAGAACCTGCGCCCAGATCAGATGCATCGCGTACACGATTTTCCGAACCACCGGTCACCCAGGAAAAATTGGATTGTTTGGAAAGAAGAAGGCCTGCGGCATTCTTATCCGAGATGATTTCGCGAAGAATTGATAGATCAATACTCAAGGAGTCTTCCGCCTTTGTGCGAATGGTTACAGAGATTCGATAAATCGGTTGAGTTTGTTAGAGAGGCTGCCGTCGTAGACCTTATCTCTGATACGGACAACAACACCGCCGATCAATGACGGATCGACTTCCGGGCGAAGTCTGACATGGCCGTTGTGCTTTTCAGAAAAGATCATTTCCATTTCAGAAATAAAAGCTGAACTGGGAAGCGATGGGGAGCGCACAGTGCCGGTAATCGTGTTTGTGCGACGATTG
Source organism: uncultured Planctomycetota bacterium (assembly GCA_964524955.1). GTDB lineage: Bacteria > Planctomycetota > CAZGEP01 > CAZGEP01 > CAZGEP01 > CAZGEP01. The sequence goes on from CAZGEP010000094.1 coordinate 16,221, forward strand.
ATGAGTTCAGCAGTGTATTCACATATCTTCGGCAGCAGCACCAGCCGTTTCTTTTTAAATAGAATTCTGCAGAAGTTTTTGAGAAGCGAACTGGCGTTGGTGCGATCCAGGAAGATCTCAAAGACAGCGCTTCGTTTGTTCAGGGAAATCGCAGGGGAGGTCAATATCTGAAGAACAGACACTTCAGTGCTGCTGAACGAAATCGGCTGTAAAAAAATATTAGAAATCTCGTTCAGTGCTGTCAACGAATCGTCTTCAGATCCATCTGAGATGCTATTGACATATCCCTTGGCGTATCGTACAGCAAGAATATTATCATTCATTTTCAGCTCTCAGTGAAGATAGATACTCGTTGGCCAGATCCTCTGAGTCTTTATCGTCAATCTCTCTGCGCAACAGCTTGCCGGCAACAGCACTGGCATGAGAGGCTACGTCTGAAATAAGCTCAGCCCTGAGTTTTTGTTCCATTGTTTCAATGTTTCTGGATGCGTCCTCGATCATCTGGTCCGATTCATTTCTTGCTTCTTCAAGGATTCTGGAGCGTTCAGAATCGGCTTCATTACGCGCTTTGGAGATAATTTCCTCTTTCAGATTATGGGCCTCAGCCAGTGCTGTCTCACGTTTAGCGTTGAGTTTTTCCGAATCTTCTTTGAACTTTTCGCCTTCGGCAATGTCTGCCTGTATTTTATTCGATCGCTCATCCAGTGCGTCCAGCACTTTTTTCCATAGCAGAAAATAAAGAACAACCACAAGCGATATAAAGTTCAGAATTACGAAAATAAAATCTGCCGTAATACCAATCACTTTACCTTTACCCAGGACAGGAATTTCTTCTATATTGTTCTTTGTAAGCTTTGAGATCGTATGCTTGTCAATGATCGAACCCCGGGGAACAAGCACTGTTTCTGAGCCGGGTGCCTTAATATCCTCGGCAATTGTAAAACCGCTGCTCTGCAAGGAGGGATCAACTTTTCGTACGCCTTTTTTCTGCTGACTGGAAAAGATAACAATGACAACAAGGGCAAAATACAGTATTGCCACAAGCTTCAATTTCTTTATGATTTCGGGAGACATAAAAACATCCTGCCTGAATAAATGGTTTTATTACACAATAAAAATCAGGATAATGGCAATGACCAGTGAATAAATACCTGTTGATTCCGATACGGCCTGTCCAATAAGCATGGTCCTTGTAAGAAGTCCCGCTTCTTCCGGACGCTGTGCAATGCCTTCACAACCTTTTCCTGCTGCAAAACCTTCTCCAATACCCGGGCCGATAGCTCCGAGTCCCATTGCCAGTCCTGCACCGATGTATTTGGCCGCGTCTACAAGACACTCAACAGTTTCTGCACTGAAATTGATATCCATATTTCTACCTCCTTGAAAGTTTTTATACCAGAAAAATTAAAATGGCAGCAACTACAAACCCGTATATATTCGTTGAACCGGCGACTGAGGCACCCACAAACATTGTCCGGATAATCGGTCCGGACTGCTCCATGTTACGAGAATAGGCATCACACGCCATTCCACCGGCATATCCAATACCCAGTCCAGGCCCAATAGAGCTTAAGCCAACACATATTCCAGCTGAAAGTACGGCTGCGGATTTTGTATATACCTCAATTCCATGTGCATCCGGGGAAAGAAATATCAACATTAAGGCGATGACAAGACCAAATATGGAAGGGGTTGTGGCAAGTGCCTGTCCCAGAATCATGTTAATCAACATTTTTCCGGATGTTTCCGTATTCCTGGCAAGCCCCAAACAGGCTTTTGCACTGACAAAACCGATTCCATAACCTGCACCCAAGCCTGAGAGACCTGCAGCGAATCCAGCCCCCAGACAACCAAATGCATAGGCAAGAGATCCGTCACCCATATTTGTGAAAATTAACAAAACAGCAACAAACAAAGCGAATATACCTGGGGTCTCTGACATGACCTGCCCAACAAGCATATGAGTCATAAGATCTTTATTTTTGTTTGGCTGACGGGCTATACCTTCGAGAGCTTCAGAAGCCGTGTACCCGACTCCGATACCCGAACCAATCGCTCCGATGCCCATGGCAACTGCAGCGGCTAAATATTTTAGAATCAGAAGGATCATTTATTCCTCTTCGAGAATGCCGATTGATATATAGGTTAATGCCAGCATCGTAAAAACAAATGCCTGTACTGCTCCGACAAAGAGACCAAAAAAGAAATTCAAAAAGAGTGTCAGAAATGTACACACAACGATAAAAACATGTGAAATACCTCCGGGAAGCTGAATCAGCTTTGGAAGT
>CAZGEP010000095.1:0-18482 GCA_964524955.1 uncultured Planctomycetota bacterium
ACATCAGTGATATACCCAAATGCTTTGGTGCGAATCTGGCGTTGTAGTACTAAGAAGTCCCAACAGAGCGCGGAATAGCAAAATGAATCAAGCCAGAAATAGCTGCGCCATTTCTGGCAAGTGATTTGTTTCGGATCCCAATACCCAGTTACTGACAACAATTAACGGTTCAGAAATTGACGATCGCGATATTGATTTCGATGTCTGATCAAGGATTACGGGTTACTATCTTTGAATAATCTCTTCCCGGTCTTTGCCTACGGAAATAAATTTTACGGGAATACCCACGATCTCCTCCAGACGACCGATGTAGGATCGAGTTTTTTCCGGAAGTTCATCCCATGACCTTGCCTGGGAAATGTTCTGCTGCCAGCCCGGAAGGTCGTCGTAAACGGGTCTGCAATTCTGGAGTTTTTCAATGGATGCGGGTACGGAGGTAATTTCCTTTCCGTCCAGTTCGTATGCCCGACAGACCTTGATGGTTTCATGGGTGTCAAGCACGTCCAGCTTGGTCAGGGCAATTTCCGTGGCACCGGCAATGTAGGCGCACCGGGCCGTGACCACGCCGTCAAACCATCCGCAGCGCCGGGGCCGTCCGGTGGTGGCGCCGAATTCTCCGCCCTGTTCCCGAAGCTGTTCACCGAGTTCATTGGTCAGTTCGGTGGGCATGGGACCTTCGCCAACCCGAGTAGTGTAGGCCTTGGTAATGGAAATGATCCGGGAGATGTGGGTCAGGGGCTGACCGGTTCCGGAAGAGATACCGTTACTCAGGGTGGAGGAAGACGTGACAAAGGGATAGGTTCCGTGGTCGATGTCGAGCATGCCGCCCTGCGCGCCCTCATAGAGAATCTGTTTGCCCTGTGCATCCGCGTCCTTGAGGTATTCGCAGGTGTCGCCGACCAGGTCTTTTATGGCTTCTGTGCTTTCAAGCACTTGCGCCAGGGTCTCGTCCACGGGCAGCGTATCCTGTTCGTAAATGCGCTCCAGCATTTTGTTTGCGAATTCGATCCGCTCCCGGACACGGTCTGCGAAATCACTGTTCATGATGTCGCCGGCCCGGAATCCGCGGCGGCTGTGCTTGTCCGCGTAGCAGGGACCGATGCCCCGGCCCGTGGTGCCGATCTTGGATTTGCCCAGGCGGGTTTCATCCGCCGAGTCCAGGGCCTTGTGGTAGGGCATGACCAGGTGACAGCGGTCGCTCACCATGAGCCGTTTGCGAACTTCGACTCCGCGCTCTTCGAGTTCTGCAGTCTCTTTACACAGCTGTACCGGATCCAGAACAACGCCGTTTCCGATTGCGCAGAATTTATCCGGGTGGAGGATTCCGGAGGGAATCAGGTGAAGGATATACTGTTCTTTTCCGATGACAACCGTATGCCCGGCATTGCTGCCTCCCTGATATCGAACCACGATATCGGATTCGCTGCATAAGCAATCGACAATTTTTCCCTTGCCTTCGTCACCCCACTGTGAACCTATAATCGCTGCGTGTTTCATGGATTATGTACCTTAAAATTAGATTAAAAGAAAGAGGATAACCATCATGCCGGCACTGAATATGATAAATGGCATACAAAGAAGGATCAGACTCAGCCAGACAACGGCTATTGCTTTATCCACATGGATGTGAAAAGATATTTGAACGGCTTTGACCATCAGTACGAGCGCGTACATCATCATGATAAATTTAATCATGATGTAATGGTCCGGACTTTCAAACAGAATAGACGCCGCGGGCATGCTGAACATGAGCGGATAGAGTGCGGAAGCAAAAATCGGCAGAGCTTTGCGAATGCTTCCGTATCCCTGAAAAAGATCGGACAAACCGTAAGCGGCGATACTGAATCCGAAAAGGGTGAAGAACAGGATAAACTGCATGGCTACAAAACAGAGTACCCATCCCTCACTGGAGTTGCTCAGGGCAACAATGTCTCCCAGTGCGCTTCCCACGGCAGCCATAACAAAGATAGCCCAGCAGGTCCGGAAGTCTCCGGTTCGCATGCTTCTTCGCATGGCCCTTGTAGGACCGGTAAAAAACACATACAACTGTCTGAAAAGGTCCGGTTCAGATGCCGGGCACGTATCGGTATTCAACGCGAATTTCCTTGAGTGAATTCATCAGATCTTTACTGATCAGGCTGCTCTCGGACTGTTTTTCAACCAGCTTGATCAGCTGCTTGAGAAAGTTCTTCCGGGGGGTGGTTACGCGTGGGGTTCCTTTCTGTCCCGCCATTTCCCATGTTTTCTTCAAAACATCCTCATAGGTGGCGATTCCGTCCACCAGGCCTTTTTTTTCGGCGTCCAAAGCACTGAATATCTGTCCCTGGGCAAAGGATTCCAGGTCCTGTTCGGTCAGTCCTTTGGCCCGGACCGCGGCCAGCCGGCCCTTCTTGACCACCTGCAGAAACTGGTCATAGGTGTCCATAATAATATGTTTAAAGGCTTCGCGTTCTTCGGGTTTCAAGTCTCTGGCCATGGATCCCATGTCTTTCCATTTTCCGCTGGCAATGACCTGGTAGTCGATGCCCACGTGTTCAAAGAGGCCTTTGAGCGACGGCAGGCTGATAATCACGCCGATACTGCCGGTCATTGTTCCGCCGTTGGCATAGATTTTGTCCGCGGCACAGGAGATATAATAACCGCCAGAGGCTGCCACGTCAGCCATGGATACGGTGACGGGCCGGCCGGCTTCGCGCAGTTTGAGGATTTCATGATAAATTTCCTGGGTTGCGGCTACGGTTCCGCCCGGGCTGTTAATGCGCAAAACAACACCACAGACATTGCTGTCGGTCCGGGCATTTTTTAGCTGGTTGACAATGGCATCTGACCCTGAAACGCCGCTGCCGGTAATGCCGCTGGATGTTCCGGCGGTCATGATGGGACCGTAGATATGAATCACCCGCAGATGTTTTTTCCCCTTGCCCAGGGAGAGGTCGAATCCGGGCATTTCTTTTATTTCAGGCTTGGGCGCACGCATCAGGTGCATTACCGAGCTTACCACCCCGACGCTGAATATGAGCAGGATCAGTACGGCGATGAATTTTTCTTTCATTTTTTGTCTCCGGTAAAGGCGACCTTGCCGCTTCCGTTTCGGATCCGTCCGATTTCCCGGGCATTTTCGCCTGCCTGGGTAAGAGTGCGGATAATCTTTTCGGTGTAAAAGGGACGTACAACCAGAACGTAACCAATTCCCATATTAAAGACCCGGTTCATTTCCGACGATTCGATATTGCCTTCTTTCTGTATTCGGGAGAAAATCGGCGGAACCGTCCATTTTTTTTTGTCAATGACCGCGTCGCATCCGGGTGGAAGAATCCGTTCAATGTTTTCGATCAGTCCGCCGCCCGTAATGTGGGCCATGCCCCGGACGACTTTTTTCACCTGATACAGTCCGAGTACTTTTTGGATCGCGCGGACATAGATCTTTGTGGGAACGAGCAGCTGTTCGCAGACGTGCGGATCTGGCAGTTTTCTTTTGTTTATAACCGCTTTTCTGGCAAGGGAATATCCATTGCTGTGCAGCCCGGAGGATGTCAGTCCGATAATCCGGTCTCCCGGGGAGATCGTGCGCGGATCCACAATTCTCGACCGCTCTACCATGCCTACGGAAAACCCGGCAATGTCGTATTCACCTTTCTGATAAAAATCCGGCATTTCCGCAGTCTCTCCCCCGATCAGGCTGCACCCGGCATCCAGACAGCCGTCGGCAATGCCCTTTACCACGTCAGCCAGGTCCGCTGGATTGAGTTTTCCCGTGGCCATATAGTCCAGGAAAAAAAGCGGTTTGGCGCCGCAGACAATCAGGTCGTTTACGTTCATGGCGACCAGGTCGATGCCGATGGTGTCGTGTTTGTCAAGCAGCTTGGCGATTTTGAGTTTAGTGCCCACACCGTCCGTGCACGCCACCAGAACCGGTTCATTCAGATCGGATTTGAACAGCGGGAGCACACTGCTGTTCAGGGCGTAGAGTCCGCTGAAGGCTCCATAGGAGGAAATAACTTCAGGCCCCCAGGTCCTGCGTACGGTTCGGCCGATCCGGCGAACGAATTCATTGCCTTTGTCAATATCCACTCCGCTGTCTTTGTAGGAAATGCTTTTTTTCATGGCCGCCTATTGTAATTTCAGCTAAGGTGATAATCAAGATAAAAATAGTGCGGTGTAATATTTCTCTTGACGGAATATTCGTAACTTTATATAATTTATCGCTTAACATGTAATGTCCGGAAGTTTTCCCTGCACTATCTTTAAGGGGTCCGAATCCAATGAAAAATTACCTTGATATCGTAATTGTGTTGTTTTTCGTGATGACTATCGCATTCATTGTTTTCTTTATTATGTTGTATGAGGATTACGATGAGCTTTCACAGAAGATATACGGCATTCGGGCTACCGACGACTGTGCTTAAGGCAAAGTATGATCAGCTCGAACAGGAAGAACAGAATTACGACACGCTTAAAGAAAAATTCGATGTGCTTCTGCGGAACCTGCAGATTCAGAAATTCAGAACCTTCAGTATGCAGAACCAGGAAGGCGATGCCCAGTATTATGCAAATCTGTACACAGAAAATATCAAGGTCGCCTCAACCGTTGAAGAGAAAATCAAAACACGCAAGGACGCGGTCATTGAAGAACTGCAGAAGGAAGACGAGGAATTGAACCGCATCATCAAGGAGGAAAGTGATATATACCGTCAGACCCTTGAGGAGCTGATTAAAAAGAAGAAAACCGTTGAAGAGGAAATCCCCAAGGAAAAGGAAAAACACCGTAACGAACTCTCCCGACTGCAGACCGCACTTGCACAGATGCGCCAGGAACTCAAGGAAAGCCTGCAGCAGCATCAGCTGATTTACCAGTCGCCGCCCAAACAGGGAACCGTCCTGGTCAGTGATCCGAACAGGAAGTTCGTGGTCATTAATATCGGCAGCAACCACGGGGTTCGAAAAAACATGCGGTTTGAAGTGTTCAGCGAGACCAAGGGATATGACAAGAAGATCAAGGGCGTGCTTGTGATCCGGGATATTGACCCCGGCACATCCACCGCAGTCCTGCTCCGTCAGTTTGAAGAGCTCAATCCGGTCATTCCGGGTGATTACATCGGAAACCCTTTTTTCCGGCCACTGACATCCTCTATTATCAAGGGCAAGGTACTTGAATTCAATCCAAGGGAAAGCTGGGTTACAATCAACCTGGGGTCTTCGCACGGGATTGTCAAAGACACGGTACTCAATATCTACGTTCCCCAGAAAGGAGCTGACGTGGATATCAAGGCCCGTGCCCGCGTGGAAAAGGTCGAACCGAATATGAGTAAATGCCGCATTGTATTCCGTACCAACATACCCATTGTAAAGGGCGACGCGGTTGCCACCCAGTATTCGGAATCCGGCGCTAAGGAGATTGTGCTGGCCGGCGACTTTGTCAAGAAATACACCGACGAGCAGATCAAATCCAACCTGGTCCGGTTCGGCCACACGGTGGCGGAGAATGTCTCTCCGGATACGGATTATCTGATCGTCGGAAGCTCGGGAAGCATCGGAGGTAAAAAGGAAAATGCCCGGGAGCTGGGTGTTATGATTATGAAAGAAGACGATCTGCTCCGATATTTAAGCGACTGATTTTCCTGAGGATACTGTGGCCCAATTCCATCCTGTCGGCTCTTCGGTGTTTCGCCAACAGAGGATAACCGTATGATGAAAAAACTAAAAAAAGAACCCCTGCTGCCTTCACTTGCAGACGTGGTTAAAAAAACCGGTCTCCAGAACAAGCCGGCAGAGAATTATCTGGAAGAGTGTTTTCAGCATGCGGAAAATACGTACGATAATATTTTCAACAGCCTGAGAAAACAACGGTACGATTTCAGGACCATCTTTGAGTGCGTCACCGAAGTCAGCGCCAGGAGTCTGGACGTAAACCGGATGCTCAAATATGTCATGCGCACCATGATGGGCCAGTTTGGCATCTACAAGGTACTGGTGCTGCGCAGAAATTTTAATGAAGAAAGCCGGGCCCTGGAATCTGTTGCAAATATCGGTATCCACCCGGATGTAAGTTCGACAAAGCTGTCGGTGGCTGACTTTGAAAGCCTGCTGCTTAAGAACGAAGTTTACAGCATCGAGGAGCTCAGTAAAATTCTGGGAAAAGAAAAATTCAGTCTGTGGAAGACGGAATTTGAAATCCTGGTCCCCCTGATCAATCATGACAGCAGCGATGATAAGGAAATCGAGGGAGTTATTTTTCTGGGCAAACGGCTGAGCGGTGATGCACTCAATGAAATGGACAGGGATTTTCTCAACCTGCTTTCCAATGTGATTGCGATATCTTTTCGCAACGAAAGTCTGTACCGCAAATCCATTATTGATGACTTGACCCAGGTACACTCCCGGGGTCGGCTGGACGCCCAGCTGATCCAGGAAGTCAGTCGGGTGGACCGGTATGATATCCGGGGAATTGCCTTTATGATGGTGGATATTGACTATTTTAAGAAATTCAATGATACCTACGGTCATCAGACCGGTGATCTTGTACTCAAGGAACTGGCCAATGTACTCAAGGAGCAGGTGCGGTGCGTGGACTCGGTCGCCCGTTACGGAGGCGAGGAGTTCGCGGTTATCCTTCTGGAGATTGAACGGGAGGAAAGCATCAAAGTAGCCAAACGAATTCATCGGGCTGTGGAGGAAATGACCATTCAATCGCCGAACGGAGATGAGCTGTCTGTTACTGTAAGCATGGGACTGGCCTGCTATCCGCGGGATGCGGATAACAGAAACGATCTTGTGAAAATTGCGGATCAGGCCCTGTATCGGGCCAAGGAAAACGGACGAAACAGGCTGGAGGTAGCGTGAGAAGAGACGACAGAAGGAAATCTCAGAGCAGACGATCAAGTTCCGCCACCGGCAGGTTCAGCAAGGTCGACGTCCGAAAAGCATCCGGAATTCACAGCGCAGTGGGCGGTTCTACAGGTCGGCGGCGTTCTGCAAAAAGCGACAACAACGCTTTCCGGCGAAAAAGTTCGGAGACCAGCACGCGCAATTCTATGACCGAGTCCGCACGGATGTCCGCGATGGAACGGGAAATGAAGCCCGAAGGCCTGAGTATTGCCGTAAAAATATGTTTGGCCGTAAGCGTACTCTTGCTCATGACCACCTTGGTTGTCGGATTTTTTGTAGCCCGTTTCACAGAGCAGAAAATCACCGAGGAAATCAAGAAAAAGGGCGTGGGCTGCGTGAACACGCTTGCGATAGCCGGCAAGATTCTACTGGTCACCAAAGAGATGGAACTGCAGAAAAAAGAAACGAATGACCCGGAAAACGGAATCGCCCAGCCGGAACTCGGCAAAGGACTGATTGATTCGCTCAAGGAACAGAAGATTGTTTTTACTGGGGTAGACAGCCAGGCCAATGCCATCCTTGCGGATAAGGATATTTTAGATATCAAGGTGCTGGATTCGATGCAAAAACCATTAATAACTGCCTCAGAAGGAATGAAATTACTTCGGGAACGGCAGGAAATAAACCTGTACACGATTGATCCGACGGTACAGACAGGACCCTGTGTTGCCGAGATGGAAGATGGCCGAATTATTCACTCCTATGAGTTTACCAAAAAGATCACAAAAGGTAACCGGTTTCTGGGCACAGCTATTGTCCTGGTGTCATCGGAAAAAATTCGCAAATCCCGGCGGGAAGTACTTACGTATACGATTGGAATCAGTGCAGGCGCAGTGGTTGCGGGAATCATTATCGCGATTCTGATTGCGACCAACATCACCCGGCCGATCAAAGTGCTGGTGCGGGATATGAAAATTGTCAGTAAAGGGGATCTGAAGCACAGGACACGCGCCCTGTCGAGCAAAGATGAAGTCGGACTGCTTGCGCAGAGTTTCAATAAAATGACCATGGACCTGGAACGAGCCCATCAGGCCGAAGTTCAGCAGCAGCGGATGAACGCAGACCTGAAAGCAGCCCGGGACATCCAGGAGCGACTGCTGCCCAAGAAAAAATTCAAATTGCCGACCTATGACATGAAAGAATTCTACAGACCCTCCAGGGATGTGGGCGGTGATTACTATGATACCATTGTGGTGGACAAGGAACACCTCGGTCTGCTGGTGGCCGACGTATCCGGAAAAGGCGTGCAGGGCGGTCTGGTTATGACCATGATGCGTACGATTGTCAATATTTTCGCGCTCAAAAACCGGTCAACCGCGGAAGTGATGAAGACAACGAATCAGATCCTGGCCAAGGAGCTTCGGCCGGGCATGTTTGTGACCGCCTTTTATGCGCTTCTGCACGTGCGGTCCGGAAAAATGAGACTCTCCAGCGCCGGTCACAATGATCTGATTATCTACCGGAAATCCAAGCAGGATATTGTACTGGTCAATCCCAAGGGAATTGCCCTGGGGCTTGACAAAGGTAAAATCTTCAACCGGACGGTGCGCGAAGAAGATATTCAACTGTACAACGGCGACCGGGTACTTCTGTATACAGACGGTGTTGTGGAAGCCATGAACGCCAAAAAAGAGGAGTTCGGAGACCAGCGTCTGTATAATTTTGTTCGTCAGCACGCGGAGAAAACATCCCAAGAATTTGTGGATTTGCTTGTAGAAACGCTGGACAAGCATAAAGGCAAAGCCGAACAGCACGATGACATAACTATTTTCACATTCAGAGTCGGAGGATAATAATCTTGAAAGGCGAAATACAGGATATCATGCATAAGGCAATGACGGTTCCGAGTGATACCAAGTATCTTACGCAGGTTCGGAAGATGCTCGATGGAATCTTATCGAAAACCAAATTTTCCGAGACAGAGAAGAACCATATTATTCTGGCCGTGGACGAGGCGACAACCAATATTATGGAACATGCGGTCGATAATAACATCATGACCGACATTCAAATTGAAATTGTTGTCAAGGCGGACAACACCAAATGTGAGATCCTGCTCAAAGATTCTGGAAAAAAATTCGATCCCACGATGGTGACGGCGGATATTAATATCAAGGACCACATAAAGAAAGGAAAGAAGCACGGTCTGGGTATATTCCTGATTCGGCAGGTAATGGACGAGTTGCAGTACACATATCGTAACGGCGAAAAGAATGAACTCAGAATGGTAAAATACATAAAGCAGTAATATGGAGACTCAGTATACAACACCCAATCATATAGAGCGAGGAAAAGAGATGAGTGATTTTGCGATTAATTCAAAATTGTATAAGGAAGAGGTCGGACTGGTCGAGGTGACCGGCTTTCTGGACGCGCATACATTTGACAAACTGGAAGCTGAAATCGACGATCTCTTTGAAAAGGAAATATTTAAAATCATCGTAGACATGGAGAAGGTTCCCTACATCAGCAGTGCCGGAGCCGGTGTGTTTATCTGGGCGTTGGGACAGGCCACGGAAAACGGCGGGAACGTGGTGATCCTCAAACCCACCGAAAATGTGACGAGCGTGCTGGAACTGCTTGGGCTCACCCAGATATTCACGATATCCCAGGACATGAATTCTGCCCTGGCTGAATTCAACTGATACGGAAGCAATCCGGTGCACCGATGGCTGACAAAAGTATTGGACTCGACTTAGGCGGAACAACAATCACAGCGGGTATCGTAAACAGGCAGGGGGAAGTCCGGCATAAACGTATTGTGCCGTCCAACGCAAAACAGGGAAGACACGCCATTCTTCAGACCATGCAGACATGCCTGGCAGACCTTCGAACAAACGATCCGTCCATTACCTGCGCAGGTGTGGGATCACCGGGACTCATAGCCCCCGAAAGCGGTGTGGTGGTTGGAAACGCTGAGAATTTGTGCGAATGGAACGACACACCCATCAAACAGGAACTGGAAGCCATGAGCGGCTGTTCGGTTTTCGTGGATAATGACGCCAATCTGGCTGCGCTGGGAGAGTCCGTATTCGGTGCCGGAAAGCAAGAACGCGTGGTCATCTGCCTGACCCTTGGAACAGGAATCGGCGGCGGCATTGTCATTGATAACAAGATCTATCACGGGAAAAGCAACCTGGGTTCGGAAATGGGTCACATCATAATCCAAACCGGAGGCAGGGCCTGTACCTGCGGTCAGAACGGATGTCTGGAAGCCTACTGTTCGGCCACCGGAATCGTACAGCGAACCCTGGAACAGATATCAGCCGGAGAGTCAAGCATTCTTGCGCAAACATTTACCGACCGGCTGGAGGAACTGACATCCAAAGACATCTGTGAAGCCGCACGCGGGGGAGACGAACTCTGTCGGACGATTATGACGGACACCGGAAAATACCTGGCCGCAGGCGTGGGAAGCATTATCAACATATTCAATCCGTCCATACTGGTGTTCAGCGGAAACCTGACCAAGGCCGGAGATACTCTCTTTGTGCCGTTTAATGAGTACCTGGTGGAAAACTCTCTGGCGTTTCCGCGAAATGACGCGGCCATTGCGGTTTCCAAACTTGCAGAAGACGCCGGTATGCTGGGAGCTGCTTATCTTGCCATGGAGAAATCAACATGACGGAAATAGAAAAACTGCTGGTCGGTACCGAAGAAGTCGTTCCGGAAAAAGAGTTTGAAGAAAAAATCCGTTCTGGAAAAACACTCCGTGTAAAACTGGGTGTGGATCCGACCGGCGCAGAGCTTCACATCGGGCACATGGTCCCGTTCCGCAAAATGCGCGAGTTTCAAGACCAGGGGCACACCGGGGTTGTAATTATTGGTGATTACACGGCATGCATCGGTGACCCGACCGGCAGGGACAAAACCCGCCCGCCGCTTACGCGCGAACAGGTCAACGACAATGCCGCAACCTATCTGGAACAGATATACAAAGTGCTGGATCCGGACCGGACCGAAGTGCGACATCAGAGCGAATGGTTTGATCCCATGAAACTCGCAGATGTGATCCGGCTGGTCAGCAGTGTCACCCTTGCCCAGATTATGGCACACGAGACCTTCCGGACCCGGTACGAAAACGGCCAGGGGCTCTGTTTTCACGAAATGATGTACCCGGTTTTTCAGGCGTATGACTCCCTGATGATAGACGCGGACATCGAACTCGGCGGAACCGACCAGAAATTCAATATTCTTCTGGGAAGAGACTTTCAGAAACAGAACGGAAAAGCATCCCAGGCAGCAATTCTTCTGCCGCTTCTTCCGGGTGTGGACGGCCAGAAAATGGGCAAGAGTCTGGACAACTACATTGGTGTAAATGAAGTTCCCGGTGACATGTTCGGCAAGATTATGTCCATTCGGGACGAATTGATCGAAACATACGCGGAACGCTGCGTTGCCTTTGAGGTATACGAAAAGATTGCCCGGGATATCACGGACGGGAAAAACCCCCGGGACATTAAAGAACAGCTGGGCCGGGAAATCGTGCGGGTATACCATGGTGAAACCGCTTCGGAAGAAGCAGCGGCCGCATTTCGGCAGGTATTTTCCAACCGGGAACTGCCCGAAGATATTCCCGAGGTAACCCTCAGCGAAAAAGAACTGCCACTGCTGGACCTGGTGATGGCCTGCGGGCACGCACCGAGCAGAAAAGAAGGCCGACGCCTCATTCAGCAGGGTGGTGTGAGAATCGACGGAGAAAAGCAGGAAGATTTCGGAGAACGGATACCCCTGCGCAGTGGACTGGTAGTAAAAACCGGAAAACGACGCTTTGCGAAAATAATAACAACGGAGTAACGACCGTGGTCCGTGACCCGAACTCCTCTTCCGAGCAGGGAAAGGAATTGTGGAACACCCTTTATTTCCTTCTTTCCTCCGGATGGATTATGATATCGTCCATACTGGGCGGTACAGCGGCAGGCTTTTTACTTGACCGGATGGCCGGAACATCCGGTCACGGATTTGCCCTTGCCGGAATTATTGTCGGCGTCGGAGCCGGCTACCTGATATGCTGGAAGAAAATTTCCGGATTCTTACGTAGATACGGCAGCAAAAATGACCATCATGAGAAAACATCAATCTCTGAATCAGACGACCCTGTGGAAGATCGTTAAAGAATTCTTTCTCTCCTACAGCCTCTTTGACCGGGTGTTCAAGGACTATCATATCCGGCTGGAACGTTTTCGGAAAGAATACTTTGAAAAGGGCCGCGAGTTCACGCCCTCCCCCCAGGAAATCTGCTCTCTCTTTGAATTCCGAAAACTCGACCGGCTCCGGAATACGCACCTTTTCGCACTCAAGGGATACGCCCATGAGATGTTCCGCGCCACTGAAAAACATGTAAAATTTGACCTGTTCGTCAGCGAAATTTTTCACGAAATTTCCATTCTCAAAGAGTTTGAATACAACCTGGAACATTACATCCTCCGGCACAAAGACGACGACATGCTGGTCAGTGAAGAACTTCAGGAATCCCAGAAGGTCTTTGAACTGAAAGTCCGGCGCGCTACGCAGCTCTTTGAGAAATCGCTGGAACAACTGCATGAAATTCTCTATAAAATGCGCTTTGATAAAATACTTATCCGGTCCCTGTATTTTGCGGACAAACATCTGTTTCCCGATGTCTATTCCGGGGGGCTGAACGATGTCCTGAAAAAAATGCACAAAAAGAACACATCCGCTGCAGGATATTATATGATGGCGATTAATTTCTGCTGCGGAGGTTTTTTCACCCAGGCAAGACTCGCACTCCGCAGAGCCTACAAGAACATTGATACGAAGGAAAAGGAACTGAAAAAACGGCTGGATGCCCTGAACACCTTTTTTCAGGAGCAGAAGCTGATTCCTCAGGGTAAATCCGCGATGCTGGTTAATTTTACCAAATGGACCGACAACAAATCCTTTGAAGAGATCGTCAAGGATGTATCCTGACACTGTACAGCGTTCTGCAGCTGGCTGACGCCGGTCGAACGGTTATTCTTCCGGAACCTGAATCCATGAAAAAACCAAACCTTAAACGAATCATTCTGATTACCGGTGGTGCCCGAAGCGGAAAGAGCGAAATGGCGCTCAAGCTGGCAAGTGTGTATGAAGAGAAATACTTTGTTGCGACTGCGACTGCGGACGACGACGAAATGAAGGACCGGATTGAAAAACACAGAGCGTCCAGGGGCAGTGAGTGGATCGTTATTGAAGAACCACTCCGTGTTGACCAGGTTATAGACCGGGAAAGCACAGAAACCAATGTAATTCTTCTGGACTGCGTGACCCTTTTACTCAGCAATCTTCTGGGCGCCCACGGAAAAGACGGCCTGGATGACCGAGTCCATTGCCTGTGCGAATCCCTGAACAATGCCAGAGGCTGCGTGATCGCGGTTACCAACGAAGTGGGAATGGGTATCGTTCCCGCGGATTCAGACACACGATTTTTCAGAGACAAACAGGGCTTTTTTAACAAACAGCTGGCGGCCATCGCGGATGAAGTTTATCTGACATGCTGTGGACTGCCGCTGCGGCTGAAGTAACTACATGGAGAAGCGCAAATACATTGGTGTACGGTTTGAATGCTGCGGTGCGTATCAGCGAATATACAAAAACAGAGCCGGCACCGCGTACGAAGGTCGCTGTCCGCGATGCTTCAAACCCGTAAAGATACGGATTGGACCGGACGGAACAAACAACAGATTCTTTATCGCACGATAACCCGAAAACGAGTTGACCATGGCACTGGAAACGGAAAAGAACTGGAAAATTAAAAAAGGCGCGTACAAATGCCAGACCTGCTCGCGTGAGTTCACTGAAGAAGAGGAATTTTTTTCCACCCTCTTTGAAACCCAGACCGAACTTGAACGCAGAAACTACTGTCCGGAGTGCTGGTCAGACGAAATTCGGGACACCTCTTTTTCCTTCTGGCAGACCCATATGCCGAAAAAAGAAGCGAAAAAGAAAATTCTGGTTGATGATGAAGTAATCTTCAACCTCTTTGAACGCTTTATCGCGGATGAAAACGACAAACATCGGCGTTTCGGCTTCATTCTTTCACTCATACTCATGCGCAAGAAAAAACTCAAATTCGAAGATATCCGACAGAAAGACCAGACCGACTACATGATCCTTCGTCGGGCCGGATCCGAAGAAACCTTTGAAGTGGAAGATCCTCACCTGGATGACAAACAGATCCTTGAAGTTAAAGAAGAACTGGCCCGGGTGGTGGAACTGCCGCAGTAACCAACATGGAACCCACAACATGCACACAAACCGAGTAACCGTTACCCGCGGAAAGGATGCATACGCAAATACCCTGGAGGCCCTCAAACGCTTTGCTCCGGACCTTCCCCCGGACGGTCGTATCCTGATCAAACCCAATGCCGGTCGAATGGTAGACCCGGATACCGGCATCAATACCTCTCCGGCCGCTATAGCCGCAGTCATTGATTACGTCAGCCAACAGACCGCCGCAGAACTGATCGTAGGCGAGAGTCCGATCTGCGGGGTCCATGCCCTGGAATCACTAGAGCAATGCGGCATTGCCGAACAAGCCCGCAAGCGGAACATTGCGCTCGTTGACCTGGACAGCGATCCCCCCGTGACCGTTGAAATCCCAGGCGCTGAAACCCTTGACTCCTTCAAAATTTGCGGCCTGGCCCATACCGCGGATTTCATTATCTCCGTGCCCGTAATGAAGACCCACATGCACACCGGGGTCAGCCTCAGCTACAAAAACATGAAAGGCATTCTATACAAAAAAGAAAAAGTCCGCTTTCATCAGCTGGGAAACCTTGCGTCATCCCGCAGAGATGTCAAACCCCTGGATTTGGCCCTGGCCGAAGCTGGCGCAAAACTGCGCCCCCATCTGTGCGTCATCGACGGCAGCACCGGACAGGAAGGATTCGGCCCCGGATCCGGCACACCGATTCAGGCCGGACTATGCGTAGTGGGCAACAATCCGATTTCCACAGACGCGGTTGCGGCACAGCTGATGGGCATTGACCCGGCCGAAGTACCGCACCTGGTACTGGCCGCGCAGCTGGGATTCGGAGAGGCTGACCTGGAAAAGATCAATGTGGATCCCAACGAATACCGGGACTGGGAAATACCCTTTGAAATGCCGCCGGAAAAAATCGACATTAACTATCCCGGCATCGTAGTTCATGACCGCCAGTCGTGCAGCGCCTGCCTCTCCACCCTGGCCCTGCTCCTGGAGCGGTACAACGAACTGATCTCCGAATACGGAACCGATGAATCCCCCATTCACATTGCCATTGGAAAAGACGTGGCTGACGCGCCGCCCGGAACCGTATTCATTGGAAACTGTACCCGCAAATGCGCAGCCCAGGGGCTCTTTATCAAGGGCTGCCCGCCGGTCAGCTCCTACATACTCGAACAGATACAGAACAAACTCAACAAAAAGTGAGGATAACGATGAACGCTGCTCACGTCGGACAAATCACCATTGGCGACAGCCATCCGTTGGCCCTGATCGCAGGACCGTGTGTTCTGGAAGAAAGAGACCTCAACATACGAATTGCTGAAACCATCCGGAAAATATCAGATGAACACAACATCCCTTTTATCTTCAAGGCCTCCTACGAAAAAGACAACCGGGGAAATGCCGACTCCTACATCGGCCCGGGCCTGGAAGACGGACTGAAACAACTTGCTGAAATTCAAACCGAATTTGATGTACCCGTCACATCCGATATCCACCGGATGGAAGACATACCAGCGGCAGCCCAGGTGCTGAATCTGCTTCAGATCCCCGCCTACCTCTGTCAGCAGACCAGCCTGCTCCTGGCCGCGGGCCGCTCCGGCAAACCCGTGAACATTAAGAAAGGCCAGTTTCTCGCACCGGAAAACATCTCCAGTCCGGTAGGCAAACTCCGTCACGCAGGCTGCGACAACATCCTGGTCACTGAACGCGGCTCCTGCTTCGGGTACAATCGACTGATCTCCGACATCACCTGCATTCCCAAGATCAAAGAACACGGAGTACCCGTAGTCTACGATGCCACCCACATCGTGCGCATCTACGGCATTCCGAGCAAAGACCCGTCCGGCGGAGAAAGCCGGTACGTACCCGAGCTGCTCCGGGCCGGCGTCGCTGCCGGCGCCGATGCCGTATTCATCGAAACCCACCCGGAACCCGCCTGCGCCAGGTGCGACGCCTCCAGCATGCTTGACCTTAGCAAACTCTCTGATACACTCAACGAACTCAAGCAGATTGCGGAACTCGTTCGGGGATTTGAGAACGTACAGTAGGGAGGGAAAGATAACTACAGTCGATAGTCTATGATCTGTGGTCGATGGCTTTAACTACAGTAAAGAGAGAAGTGTAAGGAGTAAAGAGTGCGACATTTTTCGCCTTTTTCCATCCTGTCAATCTCGTCAATTCCGCGGAGGCGGACCAAAAGCATGCCTTCGGCGGCCTGTCTAAATTTAAATCAGTTTTTCCGCCTGAGACGAATCAACTACGTGCCTTCGGGGGCTGTGAATTTCATGTTCCTTTGAAAGTTGAGAGGAGACCGCAGGAGATGTTTAAAAACAGAAAAAGCACCGAATGCAATCTAAAAATCTGATTCGATGCTCTATTGTCTACTTTCTACTCTCTTCTGCTCTATTTTCAGGATACCTTACTTGGCGGAATTTAATCTGACACACATTTACGTTTCATTGGGATCCTCTGAGTTCATATCTCATGCGCATATCCGTTCCGGGATAGATCACTTCCATTTCGTTCAAATGGTTGATCAAAATCGATAATGCTTTATTTGCCGCGGGCCGGGATGTGTTGTGGACTCTCACAAGCAATTCTTTTTGTAGTTAACATTTCAAAATAAGTCCTCTGCGGTCTATTCTTTATCATGCCACCACTTCACCTGTGTATTAATATTGACATTTATTCATATCTGTCTATAATTGCACACATGACATCAAAGACATCAAAAACACAGAGAATTATGAAACTTGCCCGTAGATCAGGGATTGTAAGCGCATCCGATGTACGCTCCATCGGAGTCCACAGTGAATACCTGCGTCGCCTTTGCGCCAAGGGCGACCTGGTCCGGATCGGTCGCGGTCTATACCAGATTCCAGACGCTGAAATCACCACTCATCACGGGACAGCCCGGGCGGCCAAGACCGTCCCTAATGGAGTGATTTGTCTACTCTCAGCGCTGAGATTCCACGAGATTGGAACGCAGGTTCCCCAAGCAGTTTGGATGGCGATAGATCGACGTGCAGCTCTGCCAAAGATTGCAACTCCCAAAATGAGGTTCGTGTTCTTCTCAGACGATGCGCTTACCGAAGGCATGGAAGAGCACACCATCGAAGGAATTCAAGTACGCATTTACAGCCCGGCGAAGACCGTCGCAGACTGTTTCAAGTACAGGAACAAGATAGGGCTCGATGTGGCTCTTGAAGCTCTCCAAGAGGTTCTGCGTGACCGTAAGTGTTCAATCGATGATCTGTGGAAATATGCAAAAATCTGCCGAGTTACGAATACGATACGTCCATACATGGAAGCCACTATATGACCAATGGCAAGCCTGCGAACATCGCTGCGTCGGTTCGGCAAAGACTCCTGAACATCATCCGTGAAACAGGCGATGATCCGAATCTTGTCTGGACCCGTTACGTGACAGAACGACTTCTCTACCGCCTCTCGGTTTCCAAGTACTCCGGTGAGTTCATTCTTAAGGGTGCAATGCTCTTCATGGCATGGACTGGAGAGACCTACAGACCCACGGCTGACATGGACTTTCTTGGATTCGAGGAAGATTCAAGTGAGCGCATTGCTTAAATCTTTCGCAGTCTCTGCGTGCTGAAGGTCGAACTCGATGGTCTTGCGTTCGATGCTGCAACCGTAAAGGCATGTCCGATTCGTGAAGATCAGGAGTATCCGGGGCAGCGTGTAACGCTGACAGCCTTTCTCGAAAAATCACGTATTCCTCTACAAGTCGATGTGGGATTCGGCGATGCAGTGACACCCAAAGCTGAGAAGATCGACTACCCCACGATTCTCGAGTTTCCAGCTCCAAGCATTCGAGCATGTCCTCGTGAGACGGTTGTTGCCGAGAAGTTCCAGGCCATGGTCGTGCTGTGCATCGCCAATAGCCGAATGAAGGACTTCTACGACCTGCACATCCTCGCACGGGATTTCTCGTTCGAAGGTAACGTTCTTGCACGGGCTATTAAAGCGACGTTTGAACGAAGAAAAACCAAAATTCCGACTGACTCTCCACTCGCTCTGACGGACGAGTTCGCACTCGATGAAACGAAGTCGGTTCAATGGTCCGCTTTCATCCGAAAAGGCAGTCTTGAGGGAGTTCCCAGTCTTTCGGTCATTCTCTTATCCTTGAGAAATTTCCTTTTGCCTCCCATGCATGCAGCCGCAGACAAGGCCAAGTTCTCTTCAACCTGGAGCAAAGGAGGCCCCTGGAAATGAGTGACAGAGGGAACAGGATAACTGCGGGATAAATTGAAACGCAATGGACGCAAGGGGAATGATTTTAAACATAAGCAGAGTGAAAAGCTGATTGAACCCTGAACCATGAAGATCATGAAGGGGCATGAAGAACAGCGCAGGAAATAGAGTTAAG
>CAZGEP010000096.1:0-18456 GCA_964524955.1 uncultured Planctomycetota bacterium
AGGCAAGACAAGCATAGGAAGGTTTATCCCAGGTCGGAAGCTCGAGCTTGTGAGACAGCTGTCGGACCTCGCTCTTGGTCAATTCGGCTTCCTGAAGCGGGCTTCGGATTCCGAGTTCCTTAACCGCTTTCATGCCTGGTCGGTAATCGTTTCGGTCATCGTAATTTGACCCTTCAACAACGGTCCCCATTCCTTCCCGGTTGGCAATATGCTGAATGTCTTTAAAAAACGTCTTTTTGCAGTAATAACAGCGGTCCTTGGGGTTTTGACTGTAATTCGGATTGGAAAGTTCATCGGTCTGAATCACTTCATGGCGGATCCCGATTTTCCGTGCAAGGGCGATCGCTTCTTCAAACTCCCATCTGGGAAAGGAAGGACTCTGGGCAATCACTGCCAGGCTCCGCTCCCCCAGCACATCATTCACAGTCTGTGTCAGAAGAGTGCTGTCCACTCCGCCGGAAAAGGCAACAACAGCACCTTTCATTTGTCGTATCAGGTTTTTCAGTACATTGTATTTCTGTTCGGTTGTCATCGCACACCTCTCAATCCATCTCCAGCATTCGCTGGATCGGCAGCAGTGCTTCTTTGCGAAGCTGTTCGTTTACGGTTACTTCGTACTGGTTCTGTTCCAGCGCCCACAAAACCTTTTCAAGTGTAATGCGTTTCATATTGGGACACACCAACCGATCCGCCGCAGGAATGAACGTTTTATCCGGATTTTCTTTTCGGAGTCTGTGCAGCAGACCGGTTTCGGTCCCGATAATCAGTGTATCAACGGTTGATTCCAGGGCATAGGACAGCATTCCCGACGTGGACAATGCAACGTCCGCAGCATCAATGATATCCCGTTGACATTCCGGATGAACCAGGACCGGTGCTCCGGGATAACGGAGTTTGAGCCGGTGGATATCTTCCGCGGTAATTCGCATGTGTGTGGGACAGTATCCTGCCGCAGGTATAATTTTTTTGTCCGTGTGGCGCGCAACATAGTCCGCCAGATGGCGGTCCGGTGCAAATATAACTGTATCCGATCGTACAGCATTAACTACCTGAATCGCATTGGCGGACGTACAGCAGATATCCGAGCAGGCCTTAACTTCGGCGGTGCTGTTGACATACGTGACCACCACCGCATCAGGATTTTCGTTTTGCAGACGGTATAATTTTTCACAGTCAACCATCCGCGCCATGGGACAGGTGGATTCCTTTTCAGGTATAAGCACGGTTTTTTCCGGACAGAGAATGGCCGCGGTTTCAGCCATGAACCAGACACCGCAGAAAACAATGACATCTGCATCGTGGATTTCAGCGGCCTTCCGGCTGAGTCCCAGCGAATCACCTGTAAAATCCGCACAATCCTGAACATCCGGACGTTGATAATTATGCGCTAGAATAACTGCGTTTTTTATTAATTTCAGGTGATTAATCTTTTCTGTCAATGTTTCCATGATCGACTGCTTTCCGGATTTCGGGTGGATAAGACTTAAGTATAGCGCGGTTTATGCAGATGGCAATCAGAATCGCGACCGCCAGCCCGGAAAATGCAGCAACCGGGAAAACCCAGTCGTGCAAGCCAATATCCCATCCGGCTGCATCGGCAACCGCGCGTACGCTCAGCGGAAATGATACAAGAAAAACCAGGGGCAGAACAAACACACTGAGGACAGAAATCAGAAAAGATGGTTTGGGATACCGGACTCGTACAGCATCTCCTGAGATGAAATCGCTGCCATCGGTCAGCTTTACGGTTATTTTATCAGAACCGGGCGAACCGAATCCACACTTTCCACAGGATGCGCAGGCAGCAGCCCGACCATCTCTTTCCTCACAGCCGACGCCTTCCTGGATGGATACAGCGGCGTTTCGGTTTTGTATTTCAGTAATCCGTCCGCGGTATTCACGGTATTTCATATCAGGCCTTCTTTCGGATCTGTACCACAACCTGGTCCGCACCGAGATTATCAAGCGACGATTTGAGCAGCAGGCGATCCATGGGCGTTCCCGGCAGCAGATCGGCATGAACAATCTCCACGCCAATGGATTTACAAAAATCTTTAAAATCCCTGTACGAAAAAAGATGGATGTCTGGTGTGTCATACCAGAGGTCATTCTCTTTTTGGACGGGGAGTCTTCCGCGAAACCCCAGTCGAATCCGATGTCGCCAGTTTGCGATATTGGGAAATGTCAGGATTCCGGTTCGTGCGATCCGAAGCATTTCCAGAATAATTCGATCCGGCCGGTGGATGTCCTGTATGGTTTCACTGAGCACAGCATAGTCGTATGTCTGATCCGGGATCATGCACAGACCGTGGTCCAGGTCACATTGAAAAACCGGGAGATCCCGACGGTTGCACTCCAGCAGGTTTTCCAGATTAATATCCACGCCCTGAACACAACACCCGGATTCGATTCGTAGTTTTTTCAGCAGTGTACCGTTTCCGCAGCCAAGATCAATAACGCGTCTTTTGGGCTGAATCATTCGGAACACTCGTTTCAACAGAAGGTGCTCGGTATTCTTTTCTTCATTGTGGGATTCACGGAACGATTTTCTGGATAAAAACGTGGATATCACATTGGACAGATTTCTGACCTCCAGCAGAAAGGCGTCATGACCGTATGGAGAACCCAACTCACAACAGGTTACTTTTTTATTCGCTGCAAGCAGGGCGTTACCAATATCCCTGGACTGTTCCGGTGGAAAGAGCCAGTCAGAAGACAGGGCTACAATCAGAAATTCACACGAAGAGCGTTCAAATGCCGATTCCAGAGAACCGTACGCTTCGGTTATTGAATACCGGTCTGCGGCCAGAGTGATATAGAGGTAGGCGTTCGGATCAAACCGCTGGACCAGTGCATTGCCCTGGTGGTCCAGATAACTTTCCACTTGGAAATCAGTTCGAAAGGGTTCCGGGGCGACATCTGTCCGCCGTTCTCTACCAAACTTCCCGGCCATGGATTCATAGGACAGATAGGTTACATGGCCCAGCATACGAGCCGCTGCCAGCCCCTGTTCCGGAAGGTTTCCACTGTCAGCATATTCCCCCTGCTGCCATTGTGGATCTGACATGATCAGTTTACGCCCGATAATATTAAATGCCAGCGCCTGGGCCGACAGGCTCTCACCGGCAGCAATACAGACGGTACGCTGGACAAAGTCCGGAAACCGGATGCTCCACTCCAGGGCCTGCATGCCGCCGATAGAACCGCCGATCACGGCAAAGAGGTTTGAAACACCGATCTCCTGACAGAGACGATACTGAACCTCTACCATATCTCCAATTGTGATTTCAGGAAATTCAACGCCATACGCCTTACCGGTAGCCGGATTGATGCTGCTTGGCCCGGTGGTTCCACTACACCCACCCAGCACATTGGAGCAGATCACAAAATATTCTTCTGTGTCAATCGCTCTGCCCGGGCCGATGAATTCATCCCACCATCCAGGCTTGATATCGTCTTCACTGTACCGACCGGCCGCATGAGCGTCTCCGGTCAGCGCGTGCAGCACAAGAATGGCATTGTTCCCGGCATAATTGAGTGTGCCATAGGTTTCATAGGCTACAGAAACTTCTGCAAGCGTACCGCCTCGCTCCAGAGAAAATCCCTGTTCGCCCAGCGGCAACTTCATTTCCTGCTTTTCTATAATACCTACGGAAGTATTCATGGTTAATCGTTATCGTTTAGTGGTTAATACTACTTTTTTTCTCATTTCTCTTTATTCTCCCTGTGTATTCTCAATCGCCTGATCAAAATCTGCGATAATATCATCAACAGACTCAAGCCCAACGGAAACACGAATAAATCCGGGACGGATTCCGGCTGCGAGCTGGGCCTCTTCGCTCATCTGCTGATGACTGGTAGAGGATGGATGGAGAACCAGCGTTTTGGCATCCCCTACATTGGCCAGATGGCTGGCCAGGTGAACGGATTCAATGAATCTTTTTGCCTGCTCGTCACCGCCTTTCAGTCCGAATCCGAGAACGGATCCATATCCATTCTTCAGGTATTTCCTGGCTGATGTATTGGAGGGGTGATCGTTCAGTCCGGGGTAGGAAACCCACTGCACCACTTGGTGATCCCGGAGGTGTTCAGCCAGTTTCATGGCATTATGGCAATGCCGTTCCATCCGCAGGGCCAGCGTTTCCAGGCCCTGCAGAAAAAGAAAGGAATTAAACGGACTCACGCACATACCGATGTTACGCAGCCCCTGAACACGGGCCTTGATGATAAAGGCAATGTTTCCCATTCCGGGAAAACTGCCAAAGGTTTCCCAGTAGTTTAGACCATGATAACTCGGATCCGGTTCAGTGAAGTCCGTAAAACGTCCCTGACTCCAGTCAAAATTGCCGCTGTCCACAATCACACCGCCGATAGATGTTCCATGGCCGCCGATCCACTTGGTTGTGGAGTGAATAACAATATCCGCGCTGTGTTCAATCGGCTGACAGAGGACCGGAGCAAATGTGTTGTCAATGACCACTGGCACGCCCTTTTCATGAGCTACGGCGGCAATTCCGGATAAATCCAGCACTTCACCGGATGGATTGCCCAGGGTTTCAAGATACACCGCTTTTGTATTCTCCTGGATGGCATTTCGTATGTCATCCGGTGAAGGGCTTTTGAGGAAGGTAGTTTCGATTCCGATTCGCGGCAGTGTATACCGAAAACAGGTTTCTGTTCCACCGTATAGTGACGAAGAGGCTACAATATGATCCCCGCAGCCAGCCAGGGTGTGAATGGTCAGAAAGATGGCGGCCATGCCGCTGGAGGTCATGAGAGCACCGGTGCCGCCTTCCAGGGCTGCGATCCGTTTTTCACACACATCAGTTGTGGGGTTCATCAGCCGCGTGTAAATGTTGCCGAATTTCTTTAATTCAAAGAGATCGGCCGCATCCTGCGAATCGCTGAACACGTAGCTGCTTGTCTGGTATAGCGGCACGGCGCGTGAACCGGTTGCGCTGTCCGGTTCCTGTCCGGCATGAAGGCATACGGTCTCAATGCCAGGTTTGTTCTTTTTCATTTGGCACCTGCCTTTTCCGCCAGAATCATTTCTGCGGCTTTTTTGCCGCTCAAGAGCATACCGCCAAAAATCGGCCCCATTCTGTGATCACCGAAAATTGCGTTGCAGCACATTCCTGCGGCAATTACACCTGGAAAGAACTCGCGGGTATTATCCATGAGTTTTTCTTCGCCGCGATCCGCGCACATGGAACGCTCTCCTTCGATCTTTCCGCTGGACGTCATCAGCTTGAGTCCGCTCTTTCTCTGTATGATATGCGCAACTTCCGCCGCGTGTCCGGTCGCGTCAATAATACGTCTGGAACGGACCGTAACCGGATCGACATGAAGCCCTGCGATTTCTACGGCACTCCAGTTGATAACCAGACCATCTACCCGGTCGTTCTCCAGTGCCACATCCTCCACGCTCATCAAATTGAAAATCGTTGCACCAGCCTGGACCGCTCTGGAGCAAAGAGTGGATACGGCTTCCACGGAATCCGCGGTATAATAATTATCCTCAAATGGGTAGGTCCGGATGCAGAATTCGTCCAGAATTTCCTTGCCCTGCGGCTGAACCACAATTTCATTCAGCATGATACCGCCGCCCCACATTCCACCGCCGATGGAGAGTTTTCGTTCAAAGAGCACGGTCTTCAATCCGGCCTTTGACAGGTAGTAGGCTGCTGTAATACCGGCAGGACCGCCGCCGACAATCGCAACATCTGTTTCAAGATTTTCAGTGAATTTTGCGTGAAAACGATCAAGTATGGCCTTGGTTATTTTAACATCATCCAGTTTCATCAAACATATCTCCTGATGTATTCCTTGTTAGAATTTATTTAAACAAATCGGTTGACAGATAACGTTCACCGGTATCACATGCAACCGTAACAACAACCTTCCCCCGATTCCCGGGACGTGCAGCCGCCTCCAATGCAGCGGAAACATTAGAGCCCGAAGAAATGCCGCCGAATATACCCTCCTCTCTGGCCAGTTTTCCGGCCGTGTCTGCCGCGTTCGCAGCACTCATTTTGATTACCTCGTCCAGGACACCCCGGTCCAGGACAGCTGGAATGAAACCCGCACCAATGCCTTGAATCTTATGCGGCCCAGGCTTGCCGCCGGATAATACCGGAGAATCTTCGGGTTCTACGCCGATGACCTGAATGTCCGGATTCTTTTCCTTGAGAAAATGTCCTGCACCGGTAATGGTTCCGCCGGTTCCGATACCAGCGACAAAAACATCGATTTTTCCCTCTGTTGCTTCCCAGATTTCCGGGCCCGTGGTTCGGTAATGAATATCAGGGTTTGCCGGATTTTCGAACTGGCGCATTAATACGGCATTATCATCCTGGTCTGTAAGTTGTTCTGCTTTGGTTACCGCGCCTTTCATTCCTTCACTGCCCGGGGTCAGAACAACCTCAGCGCCCACCGCACTCATCAGCTGCCGGCGTTCCATGGACATCGTGTCCGGCATAGTCAGGACTACACGGTATCCGCGCGCTGCACCAATCCAGGCAAGGGCAATCCCGGTATTCCCGCTGGTTGCCTCAATCACAGTTCCACCGGACGTCAGACTGCCGTCTTTTTCTGCCGCATCAATCATGGCCAGGCCGATCCGGTCTTTAACGCTTGCACAGGGATTGCTGAATTCCAGTTTACATGCAACGCTGGCGTTCAGTCCATGTGTAAGTGTGTTCAGATAAACAAGCGGTGTCCGACCGATGACTTGCGTAATGTTCACTAATTCAGACATGATGTATTTCCTTTCGTAATTGAGTGTTCACATCACTCCAGCCTTATTGCTTACGAATCATATTCCGGAGCCGCCTTCATGAAAGGGCGAGGGTTGGCGGTTGTACAGTTTCGAGTTTGCCGGTACATCATGCGTGACCCACACATTCCCGCCGATCACTGCATTCTCTCCAATGGTCACGTTTCCGAGGATTGTTGCTTCCGCGTAGATTGTCACATGATCACAGATTCTCGGATGCCTCTGAACTCCCTTGATCAGCTCTCCTTTTTCATCCACAGGAAAGCTGAGTGCGCCCAGGGTCACTCCCTGGTAAATTTTGACATTCCGACCGATAATCGATGTTTCTCCGATCACAACCCCGGTTCCATGATCAATAAAAAAGCCATCTCCGATTTCTGCACCGGGATGAATGTCAATACCGGTTCTGGAATGCGCACGTTCGGTCATAATCCTCGGAAGAATCGGAACGTTTTTTTCATACAGCAAATGAGCAATGCGGTATGTCGCAATGGCCTCAATGCACGGATAGCTCATAATGATCTCGTCATAGGATTTGGCAGCCGGATCTCCTTTGAACGCAGCCTCGATATCCGTCCACATCGTACTTCTCAACGCAGGGATGGAGGTGATCGTATGAACGGTTGCCTCTGCGGCCTGCTCTGCACAGTCGCATTCGTCACATTTGTCCATGGTACATCGGTACCGATACGCCTGCTCCGCTTGTCGGGCAAGCTCAGCGGCGGCTGACCGCAGACGATCTCCGATAAAGATATTCACATCCGATGCAGATACCGGCTTATAGGAAAAAAATCCCGGAAATATGGCTGAGAGTATCTCGTCAAGCAACTTGTAAACCGTCTCACGAGTCGCCAGATTAATGCCTTCCTCTGTATTTGCTGTGAATCGCCCGTTCAGTGACGTTTCAAGAGTATTCACAATTTCCGGCAGTTTTGTATTGATCCAGTTGTTCAATTTCATAATTTCATCCATTATTTATATTGTTTCTCTGAATTTTTTACCGAATTGAACGCATTCTTTCAAAGCATCGCTATCCGGATTCCACCTACACCGGATCCCGTCATTGAGCACTGTGAATCCGGCCTCGTCCAGTTTTTCACTGATCATTTTTATGGATTCACCGCTCCACCCATAGGCACCGAAAGCCGCTGCCTTTTTTCCGGCAAAGCCAAGACCACGGATCATCTCCACAGGCAGGTTCAGTCCGGCGAATTCATTGATTTTCCTGGCGACCAGCTTGCTGAACGGCGTTAATATATTTGCATAGTATTTAATGCATTCCTGAAAGAGTTCCGCCTGATCTACCGCATCATTGTACAGCAATTCCGTAGCATAATGCTGACCGAATGCATCATTGCTGAAAAGAACATTCTCTCCGTCCAGATAACAGAACATGCTGTCCGGCCAGTGCAGCATAGGAGCCTCAATAAATGTCAGTTGATTCGTTCCCATGTCCAACGTATCGCCGGTTTTAACAGGAACAAAACTCCAGTCTTTGTGAAAATGGCCCTTGAATGATTTCAGCCCGTTATTTGTACAATAAACCGGTGTGTCCGGGATCTCCTTCATCAGCAGATCCAGTGCACCGCTGTGGTCGATTTCCGCATGATTGGCAATAACAAAATCAATATCATTCAAACTGATTTCGGTTTTCAGGTTTTCAACAAACTCCTCCGCAAATGGCTGCCATACCGAATCAATCAATACGGTTTTCGCATCCTGAACAAGATACGAATTATAGGTGGAACCGCGATGCGTGGAATACTCCTGACCGTGGAATTTTCGAAGTTCCCAGTCAACCTTACCCACCCATGAGATTTTATCTGTCAGTTGTACCTTCATTACTTTCTCCTCGTAACGTCAATGTTTTCAAAAAGCAGCCCCTTTCACACTACCCACGGACCATAACCAGGAGCATCTTAAACCGTTCGTTTGCACGGAGCGCGTGAGGAACGTTTGCAGGCATAAGAATCATCTGCCCGGCAGAGAGGTGATGAACCTCTGCGCCGATCGTTATTTCCGCCTTGCCGTCCAGAACCTGGACCAGTGCATCAAACGGAGCGGTGTGTTCGCTCAGCCCCTCTTCGGCATCAAACGCAAACAGGGTCACGGTACCGCTCTTATTGTCGATAATTGTCCGGCTGACAACCGAACCGTCGGCATATGCAACGGTTTCGACAATGGTAACTGCTTTCGACGCTGGAAATTTTGATTTTTCGTTGCTCATGCAGTGCCTCCGTTACTTTAAAATTATTTTCAGATCTTCATCCGCAGTGCTGATGGGTTTGATATCAAACTTTTCCACCAGTATGTTCAGTACATTCGGAGTAACAAATGCGGGCAGAGACGGCCCAAGCCGTATATCCTTAATACCGAGATACAGCAGCGTAAGCAGTATACAGACGGCTTTCTGCTCGTACCAGGAGCAAATGATGGACAGCGGCAGACTGTTAACATCTGTATCAAACGCATTGGCCAGCGCAACTGCGATCTGAATCGCTGAATACGCATCATTGCATTGCCCGATATCCAGCAGCCTGGGAATGCCGCCAATATCACCAAAATCAAGTTTGTTAAAGCGGTATTTACCGCATGCCAGCGTCAGGATCACGCAATCTTTGGGTACGGCCCTGGCAAAATCCGTATAATAGTTTCTGCCCGGTTTGGCACCGTCACAGCCGCCGACCAGGAAAAAGTGACGAATATCACCGTTTTTCACAGCATCCACTACCTTATCCGCCACACTCATCACTGCCGCATGGCCGAATCCAACGGTAATGGTCCGTCCCTGTCCGGCAACCTGAAAACCGTCCGCAGCCTGAGCGGCCTGGATCACAGGAGTAAAGTCTCTGTCAGATATGTGCGTCACACCCGGCCAGGCAACCAGCCCGCTTGTGAAGATGCGACTCTCGTATACATCCTGGGGCTTCTGGATACAGTTGGTCGTCATCAGAATCGCACCCGGGAATTCGCTGAATTCCTTTCGCTGGTCCTGCCAGGCACCGCCATAGTTTCCAACCAGGTGGCTGTATTTCTTCAGTTCAGGATAGGCATGAGCTGGCAACATTTCACCGTGCGTATACACGTTGATTCCCTTGCCGTCCGTCTGTTTCAGCAACTCTTCCAGCTCCTTCAGATCATGTCCAGAGACCAGAATGGCCTTACCCGGCACCGGGTCAATGGAGACCGTTGTGGGTTCGGGGTTTCCGTAGGTTTCAGTGTTGGCTTTATCCAGCAGTTCCATGGTTTTTAGATTGATTTCACCGCATTTAAGGTTCAACTCAAGCAGTTTACCCGTGTCCTTTTCCTCCCGGGTAAGGGTATCCAGCGCTTCATGGGTGTAGGCATAAATACAATCGTCTTCCCAGCCAAGAATTCTCGCGTGATCCGCGTAGGCAGAAACCCCTTTGATTCCGTACGTGACCAGCTCCTGAAGCCCGGCAATATCCTCTCCGAGTCTTTCCCTGCGTTTAGCGATTCCAGCTGCCTCCCCCTGTTCAAGCAGTCCATCCATGTCTGAGGCCGGTTCCCACTGGGCAGGCCCGGTCAGGCCTTCCGGTTCGATCCCGTCTTCGGCGCAGGCGAATTCATAAAGCCCCTTTGCCGCAGCCTTGACCTTAGCGGCTTCACGGATCAAGTCGGCCAGACGGCCTGGATCAAAATTCACATTGGTAACAGTAGAAAAAAGCGCTTGGATGGTAAAGCGGTTCACCCCTTCATCCACGGCATTCTTCTGCCTGGCACGGTGCGCATACATAGAAATTCCCTTTACCGCATGTACCAGAAGATCCTGTAAAACCGCTGTCTTCGGATCTTTTCCGCATACGCCGTGTTTATCACATCCTTTGCCTGCCGCTGTCTGCTCACACTGATAACAAAACATGAACTGCTCCTTCCATAAAAGTATTTACTTGAAATTAAGCAAATTAGAAACCAAACTTAAAAGCGTGTCAACGGACGAGTTCTATCAAGAACAATTCCCAATTATGGAACTGCTTTATGATCTTGAGACTAAAGTTCCTTGTTTTCCTACACGTCACCGGATAACCCAATGGTGATATCCTTGAGAAGTATATCCGACGTAACAGAGCTGACGGCCTTGTTCGCAATCATGGTAAGGCCGCTGCAGCAGGGAACTTCCATGTGAACCACGGTCAGGCTGCGAATATCTGCCTGTTCAATAATATCTGTGAGCTTCTTTACGTAGGCGTCTGTGTCATCCAGCTTGGGGCACCCGACAACCACCGGCCGTTTGCGCAGAAATCGCGTATGAAAATCTCCCATAGCAAAGGGAACGCAGTCCGCAACCAGAAGCAGGTCTGCATTTTTTAGATACGGGGCCGTGGGAGTAACCAGGTGAAGCTGCACAGGCCAGTTGCCCAGCTGGGATGGAACCACGACATCTTCTTCCTCCCCGGAGTCTTCTTTTTCGTTGAGTGATTTGGCAAGGGTTCCCGGGCACGAAAAGATACAGGCAGGAGATTCTTTTTTCTGCGCATTTACATGCGCCATGGCTGCCTCTTCATCAAATGCATCTGCTTCGCGTTCCTCTATGGTCAGCGCTTCTTCCGGACAGTCTCCGATACAGGCCCCCAGACCGTCACAATAGGTTTCGCTGACCAATTTTGCCTTGCCGTTGATAATTTCGATCGCTCCCTCAGCGCAAGCCGTTACACACTGTCCGCAGCCAGTACATTTTTCCTCGTCAATTTTTATAATGTTTCGTTTGGAAGCCATTACAGTTACTCCTTACCATAGGATGATGTTAAATCGCAGATCATGGTATGGTCCATATACTCTCTCATCTGTTTGTTGATCTTCTTTACCAGGTCTCCTAAAATACACTCTTTACCCCGACAGATCTTTCGGTCCAGCAGGCAGAAATTGTCGAACAGTTTTCCCTCGATCGTTTCATATATTTTTTTGAGACTTATCCTGGACGCATCCTTCTTCAGCACAAATCCGCCACCGGGGCCCCGGGTGGATGCCACATATTCGGCACGCACCAGTTGCTGGAATATCTTTGACAGATGCGCTTCCGAAGCATCCAGCTTTTCTGCAGCCTGTCGGGTCGTAACCGG
The DNA here is from genome assembly GCA_964524955.1 of uncultured Planctomycetota bacterium. Taxonomy (GTDB): domain Bacteria; phylum Planctomycetota; class CAZGEP01; order CAZGEP01; family CAZGEP01; genus CAZGEP01. Next base: position 11,857 of record CAZGEP010000096.1, read on the forward strand.
CCTGGGATCATTGGCTGCAAGCAGCACCATAGCGTGCATTGCCAGAGATGCCCGTTCTGAAATACTCAGTATCTTTGACATACCATCCTCCTCCTAATTTGTGAATTCATCCAGTATCTTTGAAAGTTTTTCCGGCTCTGTTACCGGCAGCCGACATTCATGTCCAGCACATACGTAGGCCGCTGCGTTGCCGTCAACCGGTGTATTTTTTTCAGCAAAACTGAAAAACTCGTCTTGCGTTGAATCCTCCGCAGAATTCAGCGTAATAACCAGATTGGGAATATACCGTCTGTTGACCTCAGCGATCAGGTGCTGAGTGTCTGTAGACTCTGGATTTCCGGCGATCCCAACACAAACCACAGGGCTCAGATACTGCTGGAGTGCATTGAGCATGCGTGCGTAAGCGGTTGGATTTTCTGATAAATTTTCTGCCTGCGCTGACAGAATCTTTTCTGCAACGTGATCGTGACCCCTGTCTTCTGCAATCACCTTAAGGCGTAGCTGATTTTCCAGTCCAATGGAGTTGGCTGACGGAATTACATTGTCCTCGGCATATGCCGGTGAAATTCCTTTATTTTGGTCATTTCTCGAATTCATGAAGTACACGCCCTGCCGGGGATCAAAGAACTCCTTGCGGGCAGTGTTGTCCATCGCCACGGCAAAGCGAATCCATTTTCTATCAAACGTGACTTCATAGAGATCCAGCGCTGCCCTGCAGAGAAAGACATAGTCTTCCCCGTTTCCCGGTGCCAGTGAGGGACCATTCCGCCAGTAACGGCAGAGGATTCCTGTATCAGCATCTACCATTTTTTTACGAATAAATTCCGCAGCCCCAACCGCTGCCTTGACATATTCCTGATTTCCAAAAGCGCGCCCTGCACACGCCAGAGCAGAAATCATCAGCGCATTCCAAGACACAATAATTTTGTCGTCCAGGGCCGGCCTGGGACGCTTACTCCGTGTCTTAAGCAGAAGCTCTCTGCAGTCGGCAAGGCGGGACTGTACTGTATCCTCGCTCAGATTAAATTTCGCTGCAACCTCAGATACCTGATTTGCCATATACAGAATGTTTTTATGCCTGAATTCTTCAAACGGATCTTCAACCGCATTACCGTTTTCTTCAACGCCATGAACAAGGCAAAACAACTCTGCATTTTGCCCTAAAAGGGAATAAATCTCATCAATTGTCCAGAGATAAAAGGCACCTTCCGATTTCTCACCGGTTGTTGGGTCCTTGCTGTCCGCATCCTGTGCAGAATAAAACCCATTGTTCTCCGCAGTCATCTCTTGCGCCACATAGCAGAGAATTTCCTGTGCTGTATTCTTAAATTCAGGATTTCCTGTTATCTGCCATGCGCATACCAGGTTCTCAACAAGCTGTGCATTGTCATACAGCATTTTTTCAAAGTGCGGCACATGCCAGCGTGCATCTGTTGAATACCGGTGGAAGCCGTAACCGACCTGGTCATAAATCCCTCCCCGAATCATGGCCAAAAGCGTTTGCGTACACATCTGAAGAGCATCTGAGTCTGGTTTGACTCGGGAGTATCCCAGCAGGAAGTCATGATACACGGGCATAGGGAATTTGGGTCGGCTGCCAAAGCCATGAAACGTTTGATCGTAGACACGGCTTAACTGTTCAGATGCAATGTCTAAAACACGGTGTCCTGGAAGCGTTCGAGACTCAGCGGACTTTTTATCTTTTGATGCATCTGCAATCAATTCGTCCGCATTCTCAACAATTGCCTCACGCTGTTCGACCCAAGCGCGATTGAGAGCAAGCAGAATATCCTTAAATCCGTTCATTCCCTGCCGTGATTCAGGAGGGAAATACGTTCCGCCAAAAAACGGTTTTCGATCCGGTGTCAGCCATATTGACAGAGGCCACCCGCCTCCCCATCCGGCCCTGACCGCAAGATCCATATAATACCGATCCACATCCGGACGCTCTTCACGGTCCACTTTTATTGAAATGAAATCTCGGTTCAATATCTCCGCAATTTCTGTGTTTTCAAAGGATTCATGCTCCATGACGTGGCACCAGTGGCATGTAGAGTACCCGATAGAAAGAAATACAGGTTTTTTCTCCTTATTCGCCCGCAGAAACGGCTCATCCCCCCATGCATACCAATCCACTGGATTGTTAACGTGCTGAAGCAGATAAGGACTTTTTTCATTTTTCAAGCGGTTCATACCGGCCATTTCTTGTTCTTCCAAAAGATTGAAGATACATATAATATAAAACAGATGACTCCAAAACACAGCAAGGTGAAGTAGCATTGTTTTTTCTGCAATTCACTTCAGTTTCCGTTATGCCTTCATCAAAAGGAATCGATATCCTGCAATATATATTCTGGTACCATAATACCTTATTAGCATAAAATGTCAACAATAAAACTTATTTTATTATTTCACCCCCTCTGGTTGAGATGAGTGTTAGTTCAAAAAACGGCGATCACTTTCTGAACGAAAGTAGCCGCCGTAATGATCTTCGACTCTTTTGGTTTCGACGTTCTACATTTTTGTCTTATCAGCGTAATGTGCTGACAAAACATCCGCCGCCCCCACCGCCTGAAGAAGTTGAACTGCCTGATGTTGATCCAGTTGCCGTAGATGTGTTGTCTGCAGCATCAGGATCAACACTGACATTCGTCCCATGAGCTACTTCAAAGAGTGTTCTCCCGTCAGCAGCTAATTGTGTTTCATCAGGTCCCCCGTCTCCGTCGCTGTCAATCATGTTGATATTCAAGCCATAGCCCAGTTCAAAATTATCCGAAAGCCCATCGCCATCTGTATCACCGTCGTGATGCCATGTCGAATCCACACTGTCTTTTGACAGTCCTTTGCGCATAACCTGTCCCACTTCTGACGGTTTAGCCATCTGACCTGCTTCGGTAACGAACACAATATAATTTGAATGCGCTCCCGTACGGTTTCCAGCATAATTCCCGCCCAACGATATACTGCCGGCAGTATAATTCTTCTTGAAAAGCCGTAGTGGAGATGCCCCCCCGTCTTCTGTTTCAATCACCAGTCCGGTATCTGTATATGAACTCATCCAGTCCGGCAGATACGGAGATCTCTTAAAGGCACGTTGATCATACCCAATATATACGTCCACGGTTTTGTTTACATCGAATACGATAAGTTCGCTGGCAGTTGAATGCTTGTCGTCATTCGCCGTTCGTATCCCCCAGGCCCCTTTAAGTTCGTCCGGCATTGATAGGATCTTATAGCTCCGATCCACATAATAGTAGGAACCGACAAAAAGCTGGGTAATCTTGTATCCGGCCGGCTGAAGAAGATTTATGCTCAACATTGTATCATCGTCCTTACTTACAACAACATCCACGGTATCGGTCGACGTCAGTGTACCGTCGGATACGGTCAGAACAACTGTATAGTTGCCGGGCTGTGTATAGGTATGGGATACCTCCACGCCATCCATCAGAACACCATCCCCGAGATCCCAGTCATATGTAAGCGTATCATTGTCGGGGTCCGATGAGGAAGCACCGCTGAAATCTACTGTGACCGGTGCCACGCCTTCGACGGTATCAAAACTGATGGATGCGACCGGCGGCCGATTTACATTGCCAACCGTAATGGTCACGCTCTCCGAATCACTTAACTGACTGTCAGACGCATTAAATTTCACTGTATGGTTGCCGGCCTGATTGTAGTCGGGTATCCAGCTGAAGGTTCGAGTTCCCGCGTCAAAAGAAGCGCCGTCCGGAAGAATTTCTGTACTGTACGTCAAATCATCACCGTCCGGATCCGTTGCAGTGACCACGATGGTAAATAGCTGTCCCTCTTCGACACCTTGACTGCCGATTGGATCCATTACCGGCGGCCGGTTGACATTGCCAACCGTGATGGTGATCGTTTCCGAATCCGTAAGAATACCGTCAGAAATCAGAAATTCAACACTGTAATTACCTGCCTGATCAAATCCGGGGGTCCAGAGAAACTGCTGGGTTGCTGTGTCAAAAACAGCTCCCTCAGGAAGCACACCCGCAGTAAGAACCAGATCATCACCATCCGGATCCGTGCCGGTTAGAGTAAACTCAAGGGTCTCGTTCTCAGCAACCGTCCGGTTCCCGATCGGATCCAGCATCGGCGGACCATTCACATCTCCCACTGTAATGGTGATCTCTTCGCTGTCGTTCAGAAATCCGTCGCTTACGGTAAACTGTACGGTATAATTGCCGGATTGTTCGTAACCCGGAGTCCAGCTGAAGGTCCTGTTTACGGAATCAAAAAGCGCGCCTTCTGGCAACGTCCCGACAGTGTAGGTCAGGACATCTGCATCCGGATCACTGCCGGAAAGGATAATTATCAGGGGTGTCCCTTCGTCTACACTCTGATTTCCAATACTGTCCAGTACGGGCGGACGATTCACATTGCCAACGGTAATGGTTACTTCTTCGCTGTCAGACTGCGGCGGATTACCATTATCTGTAACTGTAAAAAGAACCTGGTAATTTCCTGATGTATCGAATCCCGGTGTCCAGGTAAAGGTCTGTTGCGCTGGATCGAACACAGCCCCGGTCGGCAGGTTGGCCGCACTGAATGTCAGAGTATCCCCTTCTTTATCTGATGCGCTTATACTGAATGTCAGGGGTTGCCCTTCTGCAATGCCTTTGGAGCCGATGGCTTCAAGCACAGGGGAATCATTCACGGAACTCACCGTCACACTAACCGTGGCTGTGTTGGAATCAAGGCTTCCGTCATTTACTTTAAACGTGAAACTGTCTGTACCGCTGTAATCAGCGTTTGGTGTATACGTCAGACTGGGGGGCGTTCCTGTCAGGCTTCCATTATCCGGCCCTGTACCCAGAATGTATGTCAGGGCATCCCCGTTCGCATCCGAAGCAATCAGTGTGATCTCCAGTGCGGTATCTTCCAAAGTAGACACACTCTGATCAGAAGTCACCGGCGCATCATTCGCTTCGGTTACTGTTATGGTTACCGTAGCGGAATCGCCCCCCCCATTGCCATCGGAAACGGAATAGGTAAAACTGTCGGTTCCTGTATAACCGGTATTCGGTGTATAGGTCAGACTCTCACCATCATCGGTCACGCTGCCGTTTGTCCCCTGGTTTACAGCGCTGATGCTCAGAGTATCCCCGTTCGCGTCCGTGTCATTGGCCAGCACATCCACCATAACTGCCGTGTCTTCATCTGTTTCGGCGCTGTCATCCACTGCAACCGGGTCGGAGTTTACGGATGCAAGGTCTGCAATCTCCGTTGCGCTGAGTGCACGGTCGTGAATCCGGACTTCGTCCAGCAGTCCTTTGTAATATTTGCTGTTGCGACTTCCGTCATACGCTTCGGCTTCGGAGCCGTCCCCCAGAAAACCGTATCGCGTTACTCCGGTTCCCAGTCCGGCATTGCTGCCGTGACCGTCCTGAGAATTGTTGATTACACCGTCAATGTAGATTTTCTTGTCGGTTGTCTTTGTGGAATCGTATACAACGGCAATATGATGCCAGGCACCATCATCAACACGGATTGTTGAATTCATGTCATGCAGCACACCGGCACTGTCCTTTGTGTCCCAGGAAATACAGCCGGCGCCGTCTGCAGCACCGTGAAAGTTAATACCAACCGACCAGTATTCGCTCCGGTCAAAATCAACCAGCGTACCATCGTCGTCTCCCGGTGACTTCATCCAGAAGGTCACGGTGACCCGATCAATGGATCCGGCCTGGTTGTATTTCATGTTCTGTATGGCTGCGTAGTCATCCGTACCATCAAAGGACAAGGCTGTGCCTAGTTTTCCGCCGACCCAGGCAGTTCCGCTTTTCAATACGGCATCATATCCATTGCCACTTTTGTCTGCAGCGGTTGTACCGGAATCGTCATTCAAATCCCAGTATGCGACCATGGCCGCGCTGATACCAACGGTTACAGTAACGGTGGATGTGTCACTGCCGCCGTTTCCGTCGCTGACCGTACAGGTAAACGTATCGTTTCCGCTGAATCCGTTGTCGGGTGTATAGGTTACATCGGTTCCATTGTTGGTTACGCTTCCATGGGTTCCCTGCGTGACATCCGCCACACTCAGGGTGTCTCCGTCTGGGTCTGTGTCATTCGCCAGCACATCGATAGTTACGGCAATAGCGCCACCAGTCGCAGCCGTGTCATCCACAGCAACCGGAGCATCGTTGAGTGCATTCACTGTGATGCTGATCGTTGCTGTATTGGAATCCACGGTTCCGTCATTGGCCGTGAAGGTAAAGCTGTCGCTGCCGTTCCAGTCTTCATCCGGAGTATAGGTCACATTAGGCGCGGTACCGCTCAGGACGCCATTGGACGGCCCGTAAACCACATTGTAGGTCAGGGTATCTCCGTCTGCGTCTATAGCGGAAAGGGTAATTCCCTTAGCGGTATCCTCATCCGTGGACAGGTTCTGATCTGAAGCAACGGGCGGATCATTTACATCCCGAACCGTTATTGTTACGGTCGAAGTATCACTGCCGCCGTTTCCATCACTGATCGTACAGGTAAATGTGTCCGTTCCGTTAAATTCGTTATCCGGGGTATAGGTTACATCGGTTCCATTGTTGGTTACGCTTCCATGGGTTCCCTGCGTGA
>CAZGEP010000097.1:0-18434 GCA_964524955.1 uncultured Planctomycetota bacterium
TGAATAAAATTCGTATCACGGATGATTTTCCCCAAGTAACCCGTGAACGGTTACGGTCAATGGGTGCCAGCGGTCTTTGCTGCGTTCTTCTATTGCGAAAAAGATGCACGGTTGATCCTGGTTGTCCAGTATGGCAATATTAATCTGTGCTTCTCCGGGTGTGAGTCCTTTTGGCAGGGTGATCTTTTCCTTGAACCAGTAAATTCCCGGCATCCATTTGCGGATGTCTTCTTTGAACTTGACAATGTGATGTTTTCTGTCCTGCGTAAAACGCATGGCAAAGGTATAGTCCCGGTAGATCGGTGCACAGCCCAACATTGTCGATAAATACTTCCACATCCATCCTGCTGCCGGCTCTGGCTTCCAGAGGCAGCATCATCTGGCGCAGCACAAAGCGGTATCCGATCTTCTTGTCAAATTCAATCAGGGGCTTAAGGAATCTCTCCGGGATAAAGGCATTCTTGGGCATGAAGACTGACATGTGATACTTGTACCCCTGATCCATGATGAAATCCAGATCGCGGTCATTCATGAACCAGGTGGCAACGTTGCAGCAGGTTTCCATCACGACCGGTGCTGTTTTCCACTGATCCGCCATGCCATTTGAGTAGAGTTCTCTGGGGTAGGTATCGTAGCTGTGATTGAAACAGAGGTGTCTGGGTACCTCCGGTACATCCACCCAGCGCAGATCCCCGAAGCAATCCGCCCGCCAGCCCAGGGTGTGCTTTCTGCCTTTGGCAACAGCGGCTGCATGCGTGGCGCCTGAGGTGCCCAGCATGGTCAGCAGCTGTGTTTTCTTGAAGTGGTCCAGGAATATGTCAGAGAGTTTCTGTCCGGTTTCATTTGTGGCGTTTCCGCCGGCTTCGCCCCAGAATCCGGCATATGCAACGTCAATGCTTTCAAGGTCCGGGTGTCCGTCGTACCGTCTGGCAAAGGCTTTGATAAAGTCACCGAAGTGTTTGATGTATCCGGGATCATTGCTGTCCGGCTCATTGGGGGAAAACATCCCCCTGTCGATCCATCCGGCACCGGTTTCCCAGTACCAGTCCGGCACATTGACAGAGCGTTCGGGCGGATGGACCTTTGAATGGATGGGTTCGTCCGCATACTCCAGCGGCGACGTATAGGGCTGAATACGGATTTGCGCGGTCTGTCCCCGTTCCCGTGCCGTCTTGAGCGTGTTGTCGATGATGCTCCAGTTGTATTTTCCCTTCCGGGGCTCCAGCCAGCGCCAGGGCCAGCGGCAATAGGTCAGCGTGGTTCCGGGTATGTACTTGATGTTTTCTTTAGGATTTTTTATTGATTTGAATTCTGTGGGCCCGTGGCGGTCACTGGTTATCCAGGCAGGATAGGTGTCATCTCCCTGGAAACGCTGAAACGTGGTGGTTCCGCGATGCGGATTGTGAAGGTAGTCGCTGCTTTCTCTGGGGTGGACCCGCTGCACTCGTTCGTTTACACCAAAGGCGTCCCGCCATCGCCTGATCTTTTTTCGTCTGACAGGCGTGTGCATGGAAACATCAACAATCTGCTCAAGCATTTGTGCCACCAGGCGGATGGACAGTGGGATGGAGTCTTTCTGTATGGTCACGGTCAGACCGGGAACGTGTACGAAGGAGCGGATGCCATACGGTGCTTCAAGCACCTTTTCCCAGACCTTACGAGTGCCCTTGGAAGGCGCCTGGCTGGTGAAAAGTGGAAGTTCGCACAGGGTTTGTACGATTTGCCTGACCTCTCTGTTCTTTTCAAACGTCTTTTTCCAGAATGTCTTTTTGCAGTATTCAGCAGGCAGCATCTGGGCCAGTTCAGGAAAGAGCGTGAGCAGTTCAATGATCCGATCAATGACGCTGGATTCCGAAATCTTCATTACCGGTTTTGTCTTCATTCCTCTTCTCCGTGTTGCATTGGTGTTTGTGAATTCTGAATACAAAAGTATTCCTCTTTTTCTGAAATTGTCAAGGGATTATCTGAATTCGAATACGAGGACGGATGCACGGCTGTATGATCATACAGGATTGCCTCAGCAGAACCATTTTTTCAGTTTATTATTGATGCCGGATGGTTACTTCTTATCATCTGTAGTAGAAAGACTCGGCGTTATCAGTCCTGTGCGGCCTGTTGCCTTGTGTGCAGCTGTCTTAGCATGTGACCCTTTTTTATGGAAGAGTGATATGAAAAACTGCTATACGTTTGCTTTGCCCGAAGATGTCTGTGTGGAATATGGACAGGTCAAGGCCTGCATTGAGTCACCGGTTGAAACCGGATCCAGTGATGGAATGACATTTCAAATTTCTGATATTCTGCAGGACAACGAGTCAGCGGTTGTTCTGGGCATATCGACCCGGATCGAAGGGGACAGTCATATTAAAACCGTATGCCGGGCTCAGACAGAAGACGGTATTTCGTTTATCAATCAGCAGAACCTGTTCACATTACCGGACCCGGATCATAAATGGCTGGCCGGCAATGTGATCGCTGTCAGTGACCAGCGCTGTATTGCAATGATCTGTGATATGGGCCGTCCGCCCACATCCGGGCATCGATTCCATGTCTTTACCGGAAATATTGACGGTTCGGACTGGCATCAGGCCAACAGCGAGCCGGTATATAAAGGCCAGGATTCCTTCAGCCTGCGCTGGGACGGCAGACAGATTGTTAACTATGCCACGTCCTACCAGAACTATTCCAAGCGCTTTCCCGATAATATGGGCGGTCAGATCCGTCGTGTTTTTCATATTCGGACCAGCCCGGATGGACTCACCTGGACACCCGGCGGCAGTTTCGGGGTGGATGGACCGCTGCTTCCGGATGATCAGCTGATCGTGCCGGATGAGAAGGATCCCGAGGAAACCGAATTTTATAAATTCAGCACCTTCACGTATTGCGGTTTTCATGTAGGCATTATGGTCAAGTATATTTCGCAGCCGCAAGAGGTTCCCGGGCTTGAGGGCTGGCCGCACGGTCCCATGCTCAGCGCCGAATACTGGATCAGCCGGGATGGATTTACATGGCTGCGTCCGTACGACCGTAATGATGCGCGGCTGGAGAGCCTGCCTCGGTCTTTTAATTATTCGCTTACGCAGCCATATATCACACCGCATCGGTTGCGCTGGAATCGCGGGCAGCGTGTACTGGACGTTCCCCGGTATCGCCTTCTGGGCATCGGCTGTCGTGCCAATGCCTCGGTCATCACACCGCCCCTTCACCTGAGTGGTACGCCGCTGCGTCTGCATGTCTCCTTTCAGAGTGAACAACGAAGACGTCAGGACATGTTCAGGCAGGGATATGTCATGGTGGATCTGCTGGATCAGAACCAGCAGATCATTCCCGGATTTGAAGGAAAAGAATGCATGTTTACGGATTACAGGGCAACGATTCTGAACCTGTGCTGGGAGAACCAGGATCTGTCGTCAATTGCCGTGAACCAGCCGGTTTACTGCCGCATTCGTTTCCGGGATGCCCGGATCCATACCCTGGAAGGGGCAACCGAAATCAACAACTGAGCGGCGGACAGGCATCGTGAAGAATATCAACAGGATCGGTGGTCACCTGCGCTCAACGCAAGATTTCTCTTGACAAAGACAGTAAAAAGTGAATATGTTTTTTAAAGATATACCTTGATCAAGGAGAAAAACATGGGCACCCCTTTGGAAGACGTAAGCCGCCTTATAACAGAAATCGGTAAAGTGCTGGATATCGAAAACAGGTATCCCAGCCAGAGCATGATAGAGCGCTTTCTGGTGCCGGATAAGATCATTCAGTTCCGGGGTTCCCTGAAGCGGGATGACGGTGCGATTGATTTTTTCAGGTGCTACCGGATTCAGCACTGCGACACGCTTGGATGTTACAAGGGCGGGCTTCGCTTTCACCCGTGTGTGAATCTGGATGAGGTGCAGGCTCTTGCCATCTGGATGAGTCTCAAGACCGCACTGGTCCGCATTCCGTTCGGCGGGGCAAAAGGAGGAATCTCCGTTTCCAGCCGTGATCTGTCTGTCAACGAGATGGAACGCCTGGTCCGCAAATATACCTACAGACTGGTAAACGACATCGGTCCGTCAACCGACATCCCCGCTCCTGATGTGGGAACGTCCGAACGGGAAATGGCCTGGATTTATGATGAATATTCGAAATACAGGGAGAACGCCCGCGGGTGCGTGACCGGCAAACCGATCAGTCTGGGTGGTTCCTGCGGGCGCAGGGCAGCCACGGGCAACGGTGTGTTCTACACCATGCGCGAAGCGGTCCGCGACTTGGACATGAAAGACCCGGCCATTGCTATCCAGGGATTTGGAAAAGTAGGAAGTCACGCTGCACTGGCCTGTCATGACAGTGGTTTTCGCGTTGTTGCTGTTTCGGATGCGTTGGGGGGCATTCGAAATTCGGATGGCATAGATATCCCGGCACTGGTAAAACACATGATTACAAACCGGAGTGTTTCCACGTTTGCCGGCGGCGATCCGCTGGAGGATCTGATTACGTGTGAGTGCGATATCCTGCTTCCCTGTGCCATGGAAAGCGTGATTAATAAAAATAATGCAGCTGAAATACAGGCCAAACTGATCGTTGAAGGGGCCAACGGTCCGACCATGCTGGAAGCGGATCCGATTATCGAAGAACGGGGAATCCGACTGATTCCGGATATTCTTGCGAATGCCGGAGGTGTTATTGTAAGCTACTACGAATGGGTACAGAATCGCGAAGGTTTTTACTGGGAAGAAGATGAAGTCAACAAGCGGCTTCATAAAAAAATAACGCAGGCGTACAACCAGGTCAGGCAGCAGGCCGTTGATCGCGATATCTCAATGCGCAAGGCCGCTTACTGTATTGCACTTGAGAGAATTATCGAGGCCATGGATATGCGGGGGGCTCAGTAGGCCCCATTTACTCTATATAGCACACCAACCGCTGGTTTACGGAATCCGCGTTGAGGATCAGGGCGTGTTCCCTGCTGTCTTCGAGATCAATTACGCGGATTGTATTGCTCCAGGATTCCTCCTGCGGCAGAAGTTCAGCCAGGCGGTTGGGCTGTTCCTCTAAAAAGGCCGTATTGATTATATTGCCTGGTGTGTCCGGCATGATCGCGAAATAGAGGACATTCATTTCAACGAGTTCGTTGAAGAAATGTGTGCCAAGGCTTACGTCCGGCACCAGGCCTTCTCTCATGGCCACAATTTCACAGATCATGTTGGCCGTGTTGATCTCAACAAATTTGACCGGTACACCCAGCGATGGCGTTGTGGTTCCCCACCGTCCGGGCCCCAGAAGCATAATGGTCTGATCCCTGGATCCTTCCAGGTGCATTACCCTTCCGATGGTGCGGGCAACGGCATAGCGGTCGTAAACCGCAAGCTGTCCATATACAGACGGCACAGCATAGACAATCCGATTAATGCTTTCAGCCCGGCTCCGGCCAATGACCGGTCCTTGGCTTTTAATGATCAGGTGTTCCGACTGGATACTTTCCGGTGGTTCAGCAATTGCCCGGTTTCCTTTGATCTGCAGTGGACGGCATTGGAGAAGATTTATCCTGTATTCGGATGGGGTAAAGAAATTGACCGTGTATTCAACCTCCACAGGACACTCGTACGCGTTTTGCAGTACACGGAGCATCTCGCGCATATCCGAAACAAACCGGGTATTTTTTAGAAGGGTGTCAAATGTCAGTACCCAGGAGAAAACATTCCGCATTCCTTTTTCCTCCGCGTACCGCTCGATCGACCTGTCACGGGATGCGAACATTTCCAGTGGAAGGTGTTTGCTTTCTCTGACAATCACTTCGAATTCGCTGGTCACTTCCTGGTTGGCTTCCAGATCCAGAAAATCCACCTTGCGCTGGGCATGCTCACGCACAACATCGGAATCCGTCTCCGGTCGTCTTTCCGGTGCATTGAGTGCTACGATGCGCGTATAATCATCATCAAACCGGTCGACCGCACGGGTGCCGAGACCGAACACAATGCGGGCAACCCCGGCCTCGGCGTCAATGTAGTCGCTCCACACATACGGATTGAGCGATAACGCCACACCGGCCGCCTGAGGAAAGAAACGGTGCCCATACGCTGCGCCGGACACACGCTGGATAAGCAGTCCCATCTGCTCGTCCAGATTAAGAAGGCCGCGCGCAGCGCGATATCTGAGGGCATCCTCTCGCATGACGCTTGAATACACGGTTCGAATCGCAGAGAGAAAGTCTCCCATGCGCTTGTCCGGAGATCCCTGATTGGCGCAGAACACGCTGTCGTATTTGCCGGCAAAGGTATTGCCAAAGGCATCTTCCAGCAGACTGCTGGAACGGACGATAATGGGCGACTGTCCAAAATGGTCCAACATGGCTGCGAATTGTTTGAGAAGATATTCGGGAAATATCCCGGTAAGCATCTGCTGTCTGGCGCGCATGGCATCGTCCAGGAAAGACGCATTGTCGTTGAGTTTTTGCTTGGTCCACCAGCAGCCATTGCTTACAAGGTATGTGCAAAATACATCTGCGCCCACAAAGAACGAATCATGCGGTTCGAAGATTCCTTTCCAGCGGGGGCCCTCCTTTTCGAGAATCGCGCGTGACAGCAACAGGCCTACCGATTTTCCCCCGATCATGCCTGTGCCGATCATGCGCTTGCGGATGTCAACAATATGATTGAGATGCAGGTATTTGCGTGCCAATTTCAGGACCTTCTCATCCTGTGATATAAGCATGTGCCGCAGGTGTTCGGTGAATTCTTCCAGATCATCAGGGGGTGGTTCGCCCCGGTCAAGCGCGTTTTGAATTTCTTCTGCCCGCGCGAACGTACTGCTCCAGAATCCTTGGTGATAGGTTGCCACCTCGGTTTGATTCCATCGGATGTTTTGAAGAACTTCGGCCGCGGTAATGCTCTGGGTGACGGGTATGAATTCCTCATCGTCCCAGACATGGGGCATGTACATTGTGGGTGAATTTCTGTGCTGCACTTTTGCCGGATGCACGTATATTTTGTTGTTGTGCCTGTAGATACTGATCAGGATCTGGGCGGTATCGGTAATCGGGCGAAGCGCATGAAAGGAATGACTGTCGCGAAGCAGAGCAAAATAGGCGATTGCCCCGACATCATACAGGTGCGGGCACGTCAGCATGAAAAAATTTCCGAGCATTCGGTCGCTGCACCAGTCTACCACCAGCTCGGAAAGACAGTCAAAGATATACAGGGCCTTGTGTCTGCTTTTGTCGATGACCGAATGGATCTCGCTGATGTATGCATCAAAACCGGTTTCCGGCCTCAGATGGTGGATTGTAACCCCGTCTGCTTCCTCGATCATCGGCTCGTGCTTGGCAAACCGGAAATACACAATTGCCTGCTTGCGTCGTGCGGCATTCTCACAGGCGGCCTTTACGAACGGCCTGTAATCCTCTATCGAATTCACAGCCCAGACAAGATTGTCGCCCGGCATCAGGCCTCTGAGTATACGGTCAAGGCCCGGCAGGCCGGTGCTCAGGTACGGATCAATATGTGCCACAAAATTTCTCCTGACAGGAATTAAGGCTGCTGATTGAAATCAATTATAATATCGAAAATTATGGAGTCAAGTTCGGTTTAGAACCGTTTCAGCTTTCACGTCCCAGATGGTTGCCGCAATGTGTCGGAGCCCGCCGCATTGCTGTACGGGGTCGTTGCAGGTGTTGAAGTAATAGATCGTGATCAGTTTTCCGTCAGGCAGCAGCAGGGTGCGCGGATAGCCAAGGTCCGGGCTGCCGCCGTCCTCGCGCAGAATAATTTCCTCTGTCCAGCTGCGGCCGCTGTCGTGGCTGACTGTTGCGCGGATTCCCCAGGGATGCTGACGAAATCCGTACGTGCATACCAGGCGGCCGTCATTGAGCTCGGTCAGGTTGGCCGGTGCACCCCAGTCATTGGCGCGCGAAAGATAGTACCAGTCCCGGCCGCCGTCATCCGAGGCATAGATATCGGTATAGGCATTGGCAACATCGTATTGACGCCGGACCGCCATCAGGATCTGACCGCTCTTGAGGATCAGCGGGTACGGCATGATGCCCATGGGGAGTTCGGGTTTGAGCTGGATTTCTGCAAGAAACCGCCAGCTGACGCCTCCGTCCGCACTGGCAAAGATCAGGGGTACGGAGCGATTTTCGCTTTTATCGAACCGGCTTCCGTGAATGGCAAGCAGGAGCAGCCCGTCTTCGCGGATAACATACGACGGCCGGCCGCCCAGATGGAGGAAGCATCCGGCGTTGGGAATGCGGGACGGTTTGCTCCAGGTCCGGCCCCGGTCTGTGGAGACTGTGGTAAAGGCAACCTCTTCGGCGCCGGGTGTGGGGATGCCGTATCCGGAGATCAGACAGTATCCATCCGCTGCCGGATCGTATTTTTTGCCCGGGCGGTGGCCGGTGCAGTCCATCTTTCGTGTGATCTCATCCCAGGCCGGTCGGGTATAAACAGTCGCCATCTCTTCCTCCGGCCACGAAAAGCCTCCGTCGGTGGACCGGAGAATCACATGCTCGCCCTGTTCGCAATCCACATATTCGTGGCGCAGGTTTTTGCGGTCACTGTAATCTGTCTTGCCGCGCACAAAACCCACGGCCAGCTCTCCGTCTGCAAACTGCCAGAAACCGCCGTTAAAGGGCCAGCCTGAGAAATAACGTTCGTCACGGTAGATAATGATGTGTTCTGCAGATGAAGGATGTCTGGCTTTCATGAGAAATCTCCGGTTGGATTGTTGGTTGCGTATGCTTTACTATATACAAAGAAAACCGGTTTGCAAGCAGGAATATCCTGCTGCATTCTATCCTCTTGTCCGTTATTTCCTTGGACACATTCTATTTGTGAGGAGTAATAACCTGTTGTGGCTTTTAATGTTCTATTGAAAACAAATAATTTTTTTTGTAAAATATGAATAAATTCATTTCCAATGGTGTTTGCTTTTATGAACCAGGAAGAACAGCGAAGCGACAGCGCCCTGTTAGAGTCATATAAGTCTGGAGATAGCAAGGCCTTTGAAGAACTGTACGACCGCCATGCGCAACCGGTTCTGACCTATGTGCTGAATATGCTTCAGGATCGTGACCGGGCGGAAGATGTTGTTCAGGAGGTCTTTGTAAGCCTGATTCGCAACCTGAATACGCTGCCTTCGGATGTTCATCTGAGGAGTTATCTGATGACCGGAGGCCGGAACCGGGTATACAATCAGTGGCGGGACCTGGGAAGAAATACCTCGGCCATGAAAAAGTATGCCGTGTTTGAGAAAGTCCGGCGTATTCCGGAATCCCTGGCAGGGCAGGACCTGGAGGCGGAGGAACTTTGCAGCCGCCTTAATTCTGCCTTGGAAAAGCTGGGTGTTGACGAGCGGGAGATTGTTCTGCTTCACGCGTATTCGGAGTTGACGTTTGAGCGCGTGGCTGAAGTCACCCAGACCCCGATCGGAACCGTGGCCACACGGTACCGCAGGGCCATGGAGAAACTGAAAACAGAAATAAATCGTAACGGAAAGGAGCAGGAGCCTGAGACCAATGAAAACCGGGATGGATGAAAACCAGATAAAAGAAATTCTTCAGGCCGGACAAGGGCCTTCCCCCCGGACAGAAACCCGGCGCAGGATCATGGAGGATGCCAGCTTTTTTTTGCAGGAAAGCACCGGTAGCCCGGATGTGATCCGGATGAGATATCACCTGTTTCACTGGAAGCACGTGGCCGCTCTCTTTCTCTTCGCGGCGTTTGCCGGTGCGGTGATACTGCATATTATGAACCGTCCCCGGGATACAGTGGTTTCCGGCAGCCTTGCCCTCAGTCAGAATGCACGCCAGGCTCTGACACCGGGACAGCCGATTCCGGAAGAACAAACACTGACAGCAATGCTCAAGACAACGTGTCTGCTCAAGGAAGGTACGGAAATGATTGTGGATGGCGGCAGTGAGTTTGTTGTTGCAGACCCCGAGCGCGGCGAGCGGATGCGGGTGCGCCTGAAAAAGGGAAAAATCTTTCTGAGGGTCAGCAAGGCGCCGGGTATCTTTATGATTGAGGGCAACAGTGGACAGGTTCAGGTGCTTGGTACAATCTTCGGGGTTGAGGAAAAAAAAGATTCCACTGCGGTCAGTGTGTTCAAGGGATGCGTGGCCGTGGAATCTGCGGGAAAGGATATTGAGCTGACAAGCGGTCAGTCCGCCCGGGCGGACAAAACTGCACCGCCGGTAATGACGGATGTGGATCCCAACCTTGCTCTGCTCTGGGCCCGTGACAGCAAGGAATTCAACGCCGCTTCTCTGGGTGAGATTCTGGACTGGATTGAAGATAATTCCAGTTATGAATTCTCGGTCCCGACCGCACTAAAAAAAGAAAAGGTAAGCATCACCATTTCCGAAGATCCCATGGTGCAGGTAATTGATGTGCTTTTTGCAGTCTGCGGCGCCTCCTATACCATAAAAGGAAACCTCGTCGAATTGCAGAACCCTTCCAGCGGCAATTAACACTACTGCGCGAGATTTATAAGACCGCTTAAACCTTGCGTAGTAGTTTTAAGCCAATATCATAATTTTGAAGAGCAGTTTTTGCGTATAATTTTTTTTACTTGACAAATCCAGCTTTGGTGATATGTTTATAATATAGGTAGTATAGAAGCGTGATAGAAAGGTTATACTTTTTCTTTTTTGTAAAAGGTGTGGCCGCAAAACGTTTTTACAAGGGAGCCGGCGAAATGATTGGAATCAGACACCACATAAAAATCATACTGGGTGCTCTGGCACTTGTATTTGTTCTCCAGGGTTCGGCTGCATGTGCGGATGACTCGTCCCTGTTCTGGCAGTCCACGGAAAAGGAAGATTATACGGTGGACCGGGAAACGGTTTTTGAATTTGCGAAAAAACCCTCCATTACACGCAACAGGGACCGGGTAACCATTTCCTTTGAAACCAGAGGGTTTTGTGATGTTACGGTCGTGCTTGAGGATCGGTCCGGAACCATTTTGCGCCACCTGGCAAGCGGGGTACTCGGTCCCAATGCGCCTGAGCCGTTTAAGAAGGACAGCAAGTCCCAGACCCTTGTCTGGGACGGCAAGAATGACCTGGGCCGGTATATTGACAAGAAAGACGATGTTGTGATTCGCGTCTCTCTGGGTCTGAAATCCCGGTTTGAGAAGACGCTCTACTGGCATCCGAAGAAACGCTGCGCGTTCCGGCGGCACCCGCGTGCCGTGGCCCAGCCTGAGGGGGTGTATATTTATGACGGCGGGGGGGTGGAACAGATCAAGCTGTTCAGCCACGAAGGCAAATACATCCGCACAGTCTATCCCTTTCCGTCCGACAAGGTCACGGCAGTCAAGGGGCTGAAGTGGAACACATTCGCAGACGAGCACAAGGCCCCGAAGCATCAGGGCTACTGGCAGGCCACGTATCTGCCCAGCGGCACCGGCAAGACACTGGCCACGTGGGGAACCGCGGCCCGCGCTTTTGCCGTTGACAACGGACGGATTGCCGTGGTTCCCGGTTCGAAGCGTCAGCTGGCGCGCTTGCGGACCGATGGCACCACCGGTGATACTTCGTTGTACGGACCGGCAGTCAAAACGCCCCATCCGATGCAGAGTGCGGCGTTTTCACCGGATGGAGAGTGGCTGTATCTGGCAGGGCCGTATGTCAACCGGACGGCAAGTTACGCGGCTTTTTTTCCGGTTGTAAGATGGAAGCACGGGGTGTACCGTATGAAATACGCAGGCAATGAACCACCGAAACTCTGGCTGGGCTCGGATAACAAGGCCGGTAAGGACGACAAGCATTTTGATCACCCGTATTCCGTTTGCGTTGATGCCAAAGGCCGCGTCTATGTCGCGGACAATCAGAATGACCGGGTACAGATTTTCAGCCCGGACGGAAGGCTGGTCAAGAGCCTTGCGGTCAAAGGGCCGGCAATTCTCAAGATCCACCACAAGACCCAGGAACTGTACTGTTTCTGCTGGACATCGTCTATGGGACACAATATGCCCAGACACAATGTTCCGGCCAGGCTCAGTGTATTTGATCCCTTTAAAAGCCCCAGGGCAAAAATGACAATTCCGCTGCCGCTTAAGGGCTATAGAACCGGCAACTTCACCAGTTTCAACTACACCGATGAGATGCCGTTCCGCATAGCGCTGGACAGTTACACGGACCCGGTCACGATCTGGATGATTGCAAACAACAACGGCGGGCGGCATGGATTTCCCAGAAACCCGGCAAATTTCCGGCGATACAGGATAAAGGACGGAAAACTGGTTGCGCTGGATAACTGGAGTTCGGAGGTTGCCAGGGCGGTGGTACGGTGGCAGCAGCCCGAGGTTATGCGCCAGCGCCTGCTTGTGGACCAGCGCTCCGGCATGCTCTATTCCATGGAACAGTCCCGCGTATATTCAAAGGAGCTGGTCGAGATCAATCCGGAAAACGGAAAGGTCCGTATCATCAAGCTTCCCCATCGTGTAGGTGATTACGCGATTGATCACAGCGGATTTCTCTATCTGCGGAACAACCGCCTGATTTCACGGTTTGATATCAAGAGCATGCGCGAGGTTCCCTTTGATTATGGTGAGGAACGCGGCGGCCTGATCTCCGTGCTGGTGCTGCCCGGCAACCGAACATCCAACTGGATCGAGCCCGGCATGAGCGTTACACCTCAGGGAGAAATCGTTGTCAGTGCGTGCAATTTCAAGAACAGAAGAAAGCGTGCCATGAAGGGTGGCAAGACCTGGCATGGCGGGGCAAAAGAAAGAATTTCATTCGAATATGTTCCCACTATTTATCCCGGACGGCAGCGCTACGGCGAGGTACACATCTTTGACAGGCACGGAAAGGTTGTGGGCAGGGATATGGCGGCCCAGGGCATGACCTACGGGCACGGCACATTTGTGGATCCCCGGGGCGATATTTATTACCACGTGGCCATGAACCGCATGTACGGTAAAAAGGCCTTTTATCCGCTGACCGGATGCGTGATGAAGTTCAGGCGGGGGAAAGGTCGGTTTTTTTCTGAGTGGGGGCAGGTAAGGCTTCCCAAAGACCAGTATCCCGAAGTTCCGCAGCAGATCGCCGGGTTCTGGGTCCGGGACGTGGAATGGATCTATCCCGGTGTGGGCTTTTCGCGAAACAAAGGGCCCTGCACCTGCTGGGACTCGGAAATGGCGCTGGATTATTTCGGGCGCAGTTTTATTCCCACGCGCATCCGCAACCAGGTCGCGATACTGGATACCAACGGCAACCTGATCATGCATGTGGGAAAATACGGCAATGTGGATGATGGCAAGCCGCTGGTGCCGGACAAATATCGTGCCAGACCGCCGCGGTCCATCGGCGGGGATGAGGTGGGTCTGATGTATGCGAATTTTACGGCTGTGCATAATGACAAACGGTTGTTTATTTCCGATACCGGCAACAGCCGGATTCTGAGTGTCCAGCTGGGGTATCATACGGATCACAGAACCCCGCTGAATACCACTCCCCGCAAATAGGTGAACGAATTGAGGGTGGCATTCAGAAGATCGGTATCAGTATCGCCATCGCCATCGTAATCGGTTGTTTCTGATTTCTTAAAAGACAATATCGATACCGATAGCGATTACGGCAGCGAGAATATCTCAGATGAATAATTTGAAATTACTACAATGGTTTTCCGTCTTTTTTCGAAGTTTAGGAGGGTTGAGATGAACCGAAATTTTTTCCTGATATCAACGGCTGTTTGTCTGCTGGGAGTGCTGCCGTTATTTTCCGCAGAAAAGAAATCCCCGTCTTCCCCCAGGGCCGAACCCAAAGCCGAGTCGGAAAAAAAGGCATCGCTGGATGATGTGTACCAGGGGTTCAGCCCGGATTTCCTGGCCAGTGTCCCGATGCCCGACAAGAAAAAGATGAAGCTGTCCACGGAAACTACGTTTTTCTCCGAGAGTTTTGTGGACCGTTCATCCCGTGCCGATGCCCTGGTTGCGGCAGGGATTGAAAGTGAAGAAAAAGGCGATTATCGCAGGGCCATTGAAATCTACCAGCAGGTAATCGATAAATTTCCGGACGCCCTTTTTCGCATCAATTCATTCGGTATCTATGTGCCGGTCAGCCACTACTGCCAGATGCGGCTGTTAAATTTTCCTGACGAGCATTTGAATTTCTATCGTGAGAAAAACGATTCAAAGGCCAAAGAGCTGTATGAGGTTTCACGAAAAAAGAACTCCCTGGAAGGCCTGGCCATGATCCGCGACAACATGCTCTGCACCACGTACGGCGCCAAATCACTGCTGGTGCTGGGTGACGCTGAGCTTGACCGGGGGAATTACCTGGCTGCCCTGGAGTATTTTACCATGATTAAAAAATATTTTCCGGATAAGAGCATGCACACACCGGAGCTTTCACTCAAAGTCGCATACTGCCGGAAGATGCTTGGAGAAAAGGTCGATATAGCGCTGCCCGAGGACCTGTCCAACAGCCGGCTGGGACGTGATAAATTGAAATCCTTTGTGGCGTTTATAAAGAAATGCATACCCGAAAAACCCGGCCTTGTTTTTCAGCGCCGAAGTCCTCCGTATGTCAGTGCCGATGATTACGCGCACATGATTCCCACAACAGATCCGCTTGGACTCAAAGAGCCTGTATGGTCAATGCCCAAATCCGGGGGCGGGCTGACCGTGGATACACTGCCTGTGGTCACGGACCGGAGCATTATCTACCGCCATCTGAACCGCATCTACTGCCGTTCCATACTCAACGGAGAACTGCGCTGGCTCAATGACATGGGCGGCCGCGTCAGCTGGGAGTCCCGGTACAGGTTCCGCAGAGAGGATATCCTGGTTCACGACGGCATGGTCTTTACGCCCATGTACAAAAACGGCCCGACATTGATGGCCCTGGATCAGACCACGGGTCAGCTCAAGTGGTCCTACGGCCCCATGTCCGCTTCATCGGAGGATGAGGCCACCATGCGGTTCCGCACCGCACCGGCAGGCGGCCCGTCAGCGGTCTATGCCGGATATGTTCAGGACAACATCGGAACGGGCGTGCACATTGATTCCGAATACGGGGTCATTGCCTTTGAAAGCCGTACCGGCAGGATCAAGTGGCGCAGGCCCATCTGCCGGCTGCGTCCGGGAAAGTTTGCCGCACTGTACGGCAAGGGAGTCCGGCTGCGCATACGCAGTTTTTCATCGCCCCCGCTCTATCATCAGGGCACGGTCTACTACTGCACCAATGCCGGGTCTATGGTCGCGCTGGACGCCCTGTCCGGGCGGGTCAGGTGGCTGACCAAGTATCCCTACTATTCCTATCCGCATGACATCCACGATGCCACACGCGGGTTTGGTAAGGGGCATCGCGGCATTACGCCCGCGGGCAACGGACTCTGGATGAACCAGCAGCCTTTGATCATAGGGGATGCGCTCTACGTGCTGCCCGTGAATTCCCAATACATGTTCAAGGTGGACCGGCGTACCGGAAAGATTATATGGACACGGAGAAGGCCGGATTTCGGCACCACGCGATACAACAGCCAGATGGTCCATTTTATGGGACCGATCCGGAGCGGTGAGCTGCTCTTTGTGCACAGCAGCCGGAAATACCGCTGGGATGTTGCCAAAATGAAAGGCACGTATCACACGGCCAGGCCCGGGCCGGTCTGTCTGGTGAATTCCGACAACGGAAAGGTTACTTTCTGGTCCGGCGGACCCGTACCCCTGGAGACAGAGCACCCCAGTCTCTATCTTAATCTTCGGATACGTGGAGCAGACCCCGGCCTGCATCACGACGGCCACCCCCAAACGGTCGGGCTGAATGAGTTGATTCCGCAGATTAGCGCGCGTCCCTTCCTGACCGCCGATGACAAGCTGTACGTTTCCTGTGTGGCCCAGGGCGGCATGTTTGTTTACGGCACAGCATCCTTTCTCGGGATCATGGACTTCAAAAAGCGCGCGTTTACGGACCAGTGGCGCCAGTATCTGAGCGGTGAAATGATCCGCAAGTGCGCAGACGCCATCCGCCTGGCCCCGTCCGCGTACAAGAACCTGATGAAGCAGCCCGAACGTGTACGCAAAAGCAAAAATATGAAAACGCAGATTAAGGGCACCAAACTCCTGACCAGGGATACCGTACCGGTCAACAAATACCCCCGGTTTCTGCCGTTTTCACGGGTGACGTTCCGTAAATACGGCACTGTGTTTGAACTGCGTGTTTCTCCGAACAACGTTTCCATGCTCTATGACCGGGAAACGGTCCGGGCGGCAGTGGCCGGCAAATCCGATCCCAAGAGCGCGTTTGCCGCTTCGGAACTCGCGATTGCGGAAAAACGCTATGAAGATGCGGCCCGGCTCATGGAGCAGTGCCTGAACCGGCTTTCGCCGGAAGATGTGAATTTTCGTTCCGTGGTCAACCAGCAGCTCTTCCGGGTATACCGGCAGCTTGCCCGCGGAAGTATTCGCAGGCGGGATCCGGACGATGAACAGGAGAATGTCACGGGAATGAGCCGTTCCTCCACCACACTGGCCGATGAGATCCAGACCCTGTTTGCCGTGGCCGACGTGTATCAGCGGAAAAAGGAATATGCCAAAGCCGCGCGCTACCTGCAGAGGCTCATCAGGGTGTACGGCGCGTACCGGTTTGGTCTCTCGTCCATGTACAGCCGGGACAGACAGGCGCTGCAGAAGAGCCTGAAGAATGCTGCCGGGGCATATGAATCCATGGTAAAAGGCACGCGACACGGTGATTTCATCACAAAGAACATGCAGGAGATGGTCCAGAGACTGGCACTCTACTACAGTGCAGTCTCACCGCTGGACAAGGACCTGAACGTGCGTTGTGAGCAGATGGCGGCATCAACGCTTCTGGCTTTGCAGGCAAGGTTCGCGGACTTCAGAGCAGCCTTTGAGAAGGACGCAGCGCGTGCGCTTAAGGGCCGCACGCCCGAGGAACAAATCAACTTGATCGTTGAATTTCCGGGTACGCCGACGGGACGGAAGGTCCTTGTCGGTCTGCTCGACAGTACCCGGAAGAACCTTGACAGGCCGGGTGTCAGCGGGGCGGACGCCGCCCGGCTGCGCAAGCGGCTGTGGCGGCTGGCGGACATCGCCCGGGTATGCGCGTTCGATTTTCCGGAGGCGTTCCGCACCCGGTTGCTGGCGCCGGCGGAGAAAGCGGCAGCGCCGCTGAACGGTCCGTTTCACGAAAATGAACTCGACATGGAAGAGGACCGGGGTGTGGCGTGGCTGGCACTTGACCGCCGGGGCGAGCGTGCGGTCCGGCCGGAACTGCTTTTTCTGGGCGGTCGGGTTAAGAAGAAATTTGACAACAAATTTCTGCTCTATGCCGTGGATACATCCACGGGCAAAACCGTGTGGAAGGCCGCGGAACAGCGGGGGAAAACATGGTTTGATGAAATCCGGCTTAAAGGCAAAGGAAACGAAGCTGGATTCCGTCGGGCCTTTGTGCACAATGACGTGGTTGTGGTGCACGGCCTCTTTGACGTTCTGGCCTTCAACCTGTCGGACGGAAAACTGAAATGGCGCTACCGGGTGCCCTTTGACTTTGAAATACGGCACACCGTAAAGAGCGGAGACCTGCTTGTCCTGGCCGGGGAGACCGAATCCCTGGTTCTCTACCTGGGTACAGCGGATCCGGCCGGTGAAGTGGCCTGGCAGGAAAAAGAACAGGGCGGTCTCTATGCAACCCCCTGGTTTTACAAGGATCGCCTGGTCAGCGTGCGCATGATGCCGTTTAACGTCACAGTACGGTACCGGAGCACGGGCAAACTGATCGGCCGTCTTGACCTGCCGGACCTGACCCTTCGAAATGATCATCCGCTGCGTAAGAATCATACCGGCGTCTATCCGGTTGCCTGTGACAGAGGGCGGCTCGTGCTTACCGGCAGCGGATATTATTTTATGCTGGATATTGTGGTCATGCGGATGATCTGGAAGCGGCTGATCGATGTGGACGCCAATACAGCTGTACGCCTGGAGCTGGACGGTGATTACCTGGCGGTTATAAAAAAGGAATACGGCCAGGATGTTATCAACATGCTGGACAGCCGCACCGGCAGGCTGCTTTGGAAGACCGATCCCAAAAACCGTCGGTCCCCTCAGCCGTTGTATGCCATGCGAATGCGCAAGGGAAAAGTCTTTGGTCTGCGCAAACATCCGGGACAGGCATTTTATTTTGCGGGCATGGACTGCAAAACCGGCAAAGACCTGTTCCGGCAGAATACCCAGGGAGGGTATCAGTCTGTGCCGGCGGTTCGGCTTCGAAGCGATTTTTATGGAAAATATCTGGTTGCTGAAATCAGGGACCGCCAGGATTTTCAACTCAAGGTATTTGATACCACGAGCGGCAAGACAGGGCACACCGTCACGATCAAGGGGCTGGGGGACTTCGGCGAGCACGGCCGGGCCTCAGCCACGGTTCAGAACGGCTGCCTGGTGCTTCATGGAAAGAACGCGGTGAAGATTTCTGCGCCGTAAGAGTGAGTGTT
>CAZGEP010000098.1:0-18407 GCA_964524955.1 uncultured Planctomycetota bacterium
ACGCCAGCTCGTTGGCGCGCTGCGCCTCGATAACAGCCTGTTGCGCGGCCAGGCTCCGGGTTCCGCCGTGATCAAAGGACTCCCGCTTGATTCGAATCAGCCTCCCCCCCATTTCTTCGACGACACCTGCTGTTCCATCATCCGATTCGGAATCCGCGACAATAATCTCTAACGACACCGTCTGTTCTCTGAGTGAACGTATGAGTGAGCGAATCTTCGTTTCGCAATTCAGCGTAGGTATGATAACTGAAATACTGGGTTTCAAGCGTCCCCCTGTGACTTCTGAGTATTTTCCGGTTTCTGTCGGCACCGGATACCAAGAATATTCATAAGTTTCATGCAAATAAGCTGTGGATTCAGTATCGAAGTCATTAGTGATCGAAGGTGGCGTGTATCGACCACTATGCTCGATTGGAAAAACGATCTTCTGGCCTCAAGAATTTTGGGCAAATCCTTTACAATCGACATTCGTGAACGAAACCAGACAACAGGTTTTCGATGCAGCAGGGCAAAATAGACTGCATTCATCAACCCTGCGAGCACCTTGGCCGGAAGCGACCCAATCATCATAGATGCGGGAAAGAGCTTCAGCCAGACATAATCGGCGTTCCGCAGTGAATAAAAGACCGCCGTGGTACTGAGAGACCCAATACTGGATCGAACTCGGTGATACACCATTGCGTCCGGAACGTACAGTACCCGCCATCCCCGTGACTGGGCCCGCAGACAGAATTCCGTATCATCCAAAATCAGAAACATGTAATCATCCAGAAACCCTATATCCTGAATCAGCTCGCGGCGCACAAACATGGCTCCGCCGCATGCGCCGAAGACGTATTCGGTCCGGGAATATTTTTGCACCCCCTCCCCTTCCCCTCGTTTAAACCCCTTGCCGAACGTAGTACATCCGTCCCCAGCACTGTCAATACACAGCCGGTCACCACTGTCATTAATCATTTTGGAGGCAAAAATCCCAACGCATTCGTATTCAGAAACGTTCGCCATTTTGAGCAGAGCTTCCAGCCACTGCGGATCGGGGCAGGCATCCGGATTGAGCAGCGCGATATAACGGCCCGACGCGTATCTGTATCCGCAGTTTACTCCGCCCGTAAAACCGGAATTAAAATCCCGTTCAATCCGTTGTATGTCGGAACGTCGCCGAAGTATTTCCACGGTTCCATCTGTGGAGTGATTATCCACTACAATAACCTCAACATTCGAGATCGTCTGCTGGTTCAGAGAATCCAAGCAGTCCTCAATGAATACAGCTGCATTATACGTCACAACAATAACGCTGACATCGGGCACATATTCGTTCAGCGGTGTTTGACTGTTCATGACCGCACTCGATCAAGATGATTTCGAATCAAATTGGTGTCATAACGTCCCAACGCCTTGACTATTCTCTCCATATCGATGAAATTGAAATTTCCGGCAGGATTCTCTGTAATCAACTGTCGTTTGATAAATGGAATCCTGTGTTGCTCAAGCAGCTCTCTCCAGGACACCAGTGTCGGATTCAATGTTTTAGAATTAAAAAGACCGACGCCCTTTCGAAAGACCTTGCCGGGAATTTCCCGTAAAGATGACTTTTTCAGGGATCGTATGCGTTCGACAATCAACCGGCGCAAGGATGTACCGGACCGGGCATAACATCCGACTTGAAGTCCAGCCTGAATCAATGCCTGAGAAAGCCCGACTTCATACATGCGTATAATATCCTGTTTGTCTTTTCGGATCGACACACGGCTCCAGAAATCCGAAAAAGCCTCGGACTTCACAGCCCGTTTGCGAAAGACGATAAAATAACTTTGAATGTGGTAATTAACATCTGCGTTTTCCGTAATTCCCCAGAAATCGCATCTCTCTCTGTTCATTTGACGAAATACAGGTTCAAGAGGAACGATCGGTCCGTAAACACTGTCATTGCAGATAAGAATTTCGTTGTATGTATCGAGATCCTCCACAGCGTTTAGGCCAACCTTCCAGCTCATGAAATCATGGCCTTCATTCCTGCGTGTAATTACCTGAATATTCAGCCGTTCCAGTGCAGACATATCTGCATCGGATACCGGCGAAGTGGAAACGAATATAATTATTGAACTAACACGCCTGAGCGCGTTTAGATACTCCCGCACAAAGGGATCAACCCATCCATGCGGATCAAAGTGGGCAAAAACACTTAACCGTTTCATTGCGGATCCAGATTTTTCTTCCACCACGTTACCACGTCCTGTATCCCCTTTTTCAAATCCCAAACCGGTTTATATCCGACTTCCTTTTTCAGGCGGTTGTTTTCTCCAGCAATACACATGGGCTCATGATCAGAAAGCGGAATCGCACCGTATTGAATCCATTTCATCCCACCAGTTTCTTCGCCGATACTATCAACAATTTCCCTGAGTGGAACCGCATTTCCAGAACACAGATTGACATCACCCTCCACTGTACTGAGCAGCAAAGCTGCAAACGCACAGGCCGTA
Organism: uncultured Planctomycetota bacterium; assembly: GCA_964524955.1. GTDB lineage: Bacteria > Planctomycetota > CAZGEP01 > CAZGEP01 > CAZGEP01 > CAZGEP01. The sequence continues at coordinate 2,484 of CAZGEP010000098.1, forward strand.
TCTGACACGTGCATAAAATCACGAATCTGGCGACAGTGCGTACAACGGGTCTGCTTCCCCTGCAGCAGCGATGTAATTACGTACGGAACAAATCGTGACAGGTTCTCGTCCGGACCGTACATAAAGAATACACGTCCCCAGGCACAGCTCATCTCATTGACTGAACAATATTTTGTGCAAATCTGATTTAAGCTGTTCTTGCAAGTTCCGTAAAAAGTGGATGGAATCAACGGCGTGTGATATTCCCGGCAGATCTGGTCGGCCCATTCATATTCTGCACAAGTTCCGGCCATCACCACACGTTTGCCGCCAGCAGCCTTGAAGGACTCCACCAATTTCAGTGAGTCCCGGACGCAGGCCATGTTTTCAGGTGCACTCCAGAATCGGCCATGCTCCGTATACCAGGCGAGGTGAAGAAGGTATTCCGGCCGTTCACGAAAAAGGATCTCTCGTACACGGTTTTCATTTCCAAGATTGCACGACACATACCGCGCGCAATCCGGAAGAGAATTTACCGACGCCGCATCCAGATCGGTCAACACCAAATCGTGACCACTTCGGACGAGAGGGGTTAGAGTGTGACGGCCAATAAATCCATTGCTTCCGGTGATTAGAATTCGGCTCATAATTGAACATCCGGATAGTTCCGATCTTTTTCCGATATATGTTCCACCGGCAGTGGCCAGATGATGTTAAACGCCGAATCATCCCAGCGGAATCCAGCGGCCAACTCCGGGTTATACGGTACGGTCATCTGGTAATATACTTCGGTATTATCCGCAAGTGTTTGAAATCCGTGTGCGGTTCCAGCCGGCATGTAAAGGGTTTTGCGGTTATTGGCAGTCAAATCAATACTGAAAATCGTTTTGAATGTGTCGGACTGTGGACGAATATCCACAATAACGTCCCGGATTGCTCCGGAAGTGCATCGCACATATTTATTCTCTGCCCACGGGTTTTTCTGAAAGTGCATACCCCGAACCGTGCCCCTGTAACGGTTGAAGGATACACTTGACTGGATCACACGCGCATCCATTCCTTTTTTCCGGAAGGTATCGTCGCAGAATACGCGTGCAAAAAATCCCCGTTCATCTTTCAGAAACTCCGGTTCGATTACAAATGCTCCCTGCACGGGCGTTTCCATAATAATCATTCAATAACTCCGGTCTCCGGTACAGGGACTACAAATTTCCCGCCCCACTTCCGGATATGGGCCATCTGTGCAATGATTTCATCACGGATATTCCACGGAAGAATCAACAGGTAATCCGGGCGGGTCTGTTCGACTTTCTCTGGGGCATAAATCGGAATATGCGTACCGGGCAGATATCGTCCCTGTTTGTAGGGATTGCGGTCTACAACGTAATCAATGTAATCCGTGCGGATACCGCAAAAATTCAACAACGTATTTCCCTTGGCTGCTGCCCCGTAGGCAGCCACACTCGCACCTTCCCGTTGAGATTGAATCAGGAATTCAAGCAGGCTGTTTTTAACCCGATGGACGTTATCAGAAAAATTCAGATACGTTTCAATATCGTTCAGTCCGGCCTGGATCTCCTTCTCCTTCAAGACGGATACCCGTTCACTGACCGGAAGCTCCCCGTTGTCATGATGGCGCCCGTAAATTCGCAGGGAACCTCCGTGTGTGGGCAGTTCCTCCACATCAAAGAGAGTCAGACCGTGTGCCGCGAATATTTTTTCAGCCACGATAAAAGAAAAATACGAAAAGTGTTCGTGATAAATCGTGTCAAATTGATTTTTGAGCAAGATATTAAGCAGATGCGGAAATTCCATGGTAATAATACCATGCTTGCTGAGTATACCGTTCATACCGGCAACAAAGTCGTTAATATCCGGTACGTGAGCCAGAACATTATTTCCAATCAGCAAGTCCGCTTTTCCGTTCGACATGGCAATCTCCGCCGCAGCCTTTTTCCCAAAAAAACGGACCAGTGTTGAAACCCCCTTTTCTTTGGCAGATTTGGCTACGTTCTCGGCGGGTTCAATTCCCAATACCGATATCCCCTTTTGCTGAAAGAATTGAAGCAGATACCCATCATTGCTTGCAATCTCCACAACATGAGACTTCTCGTTGATCCAAAACCGGCGAATCATGCGATCCGTATAGTCTTTGCAATGCGCAAGCCAGGCATCGGAATAGGATGAGAAATACGCGTAATCTGAAAAGATATTTTCCGGTGTTTCAAATTCCTCCAGCTGAACCAGTAGACAGTTTCCGCATACAAAGGCATGCAGGGGGTAAAAAGGCTCCATGGTCCCTGTCTCTTCCGATGTCAGGTAGGCGTTGGATAAAGGAGACATTCCCAGATCCACAAAAGTCTTGTCCAGCAACTGATTGCAAAAACGACAGTTTCCCATATCAACAAGCCTCCACGGTATCAAAGTCATTGATCTGCTTTTCGGTCAGGGATCGCATATCGGCTCCAGCAAGAAACTCTTTGTGCCAGCTTACCGTCCACTCAAGTCCAGTCTCCAGCGGAAGTCTTGGCCGCCATGAAAGAAGTGTGTGAGCCTTGGTGCAATCCAATTTCAGCATATATGCCTCGTGTGGATGCGGACCGGGATCTTTTCGGAACGAAGCCCCTTCACCCCATAGAGAAACCAACCTCTCCGCAATCCAGCCAACGGTACGGGCTTCCAGATCAGAGGGACCGAAATTCCATCCGCCTTCAAATGTTTCCGGTGCATGGTAAAGCTGCTGCGCGAGCAGCATATAACCACTCACCGGCTCCAGAACATGCTGCCACGGGCGGACAGCACCAGGATTTCGAATGTACAGCTCTCCGCCGTCGGAAACCGATCGCATAAAGTCAGGAATCAGCCTGTCTTCGGCCCAGTCGCCCCCGCCGAACACATTGCCAGCTCGTGCACTGGCAATGCCCATGGTGATCGTGCCGTCTGTTTTTCGTGTAAAGGATTTCCGGTACGCTGTAGTTACGAGCTCCGAACATCCCTTGCTGCTTGAATACGGATCATGCCCGCCCATCGGATCGGATTCCCTGTATCCCCACATAATTTCACTGTTTTCATAACACTTGTCGCTGGTGACATTGACCAGCGCCTGCACCGAAGGCGTATGACGGGCACACTCCAGAACCATGACGGTTCCCAACACATTGGTTCTATACGTTTCCACGGGTTCTCTGTAAGACCGCCGAACCAGGGCCTGTGCCGCAAGATGGAAAACGATCTCAGGCTCAAAATCCGTAAATACATTCTCCAAGTTCCTGCGGTCTGTTACATTGCCTGTAACCGAAGTGATATCACTCCCAAGCGATACTGCGTCAAAAAAATTCGGTTCAGTTTGCGAAGGCAGTGCATAACCGCATACGCGGGTCCCCAGAAGGTGCAGGCGTTTGCAAAGCCACCCTCCCTTGAATCCGGTTTGTCCGGTCACCAGCACACGCCGGTTTTTCCAGAATCGTTTGTCTAATCCCAGCATTTCCAAGGTGCCATATTCTCCGTCCAAAGTTTTTTCAAGTATCGTTTATCCCGCAACGTATCCATGGGATGCCAGAATCCGTTGTGTTGATAGGCAAAGAGCTTTCTCTCCGCAGCCAGCCGCTCCATAGGCTCCTGTTCCCAGACGGTCTGATCGCCATCAATGTAGTCAAGCACACTGGAGGACAGCACGAAAAAACCTCCATTAATCCATCCGCCGTCTCCGACTGGTTTTTCTTGAAACCCGTGTACCTGACTTCCATACATGCTCAACGACCCGAACCGTCCGGGCTGCTGAACCGCGGTCAGAGTAGCCAGCCCTTTACTCTGCTTATGAAAATCAATCACACTGGGAATATCCAAATCACTCACACCATCACCGTAGGTCATACAAAAATCTTCCCCATTCAAATACTCACCCACTCGTTTAATCCTGCCTCCGGTCATTGTGTGAAGGCCGGTATCCACCAGGGTTACTTTCCACGGTTCCGCCTTCGCCTGATGTATATCCATCCGGTTATTCTTCAAATCAAACGTAACGTCCGACATATGAAGAAAATAATTCGCAAAATATTCCTTGATCATATACCCCTTGTAACCAAGGCAGATAATAAAATCATGCAGCCCGTAATGGGAATAAATTTTCATAATATGCCAAAGTACGGGTCTCTCAGCAACTTCCACCAGGGGTTTGGGCCTGATATCGGATTCCTCACTGATACGGCTTCCAAATCCACCGGCCAGAATAACAACTTTCATGTTTTGCCCTTCCGTAAAGTAAACATGGGATCTGTGTTCTTAATCTCAAAATTCGGAGGATACACCTCCAGGTTCGGATTATAGTATGGATCCTGGTATGTTTTCTGTTTCCATAATTTCAGAAAAAGGTCAATCTCCTTCTGCTCAACCGAAGCTTCACGGTTCAGGGATTCAAAATGGTACAGAGTTGCCAGCGGCGTATAGACGATTCGATAACCGGCCTCATGCACCCGGAGACAGTAATCAATGTCATTATAATTAATGGCAAAGTCTTCATTAAACCCATTTATGTCGTGAAAGATACTCTGGCGTGTCAACAGACAGGCACCGGTGACGGCCATATAATTCCGGAATCCGCAGACATTAAAATAATACCCGGGAAAATGTTCGGCATATCCGCGAAAAACGTGATCCGGCAAACCATTGGTAAAGGATACACCTGCATGCTGGATCGTGTTGTTTCCATACAAGAGTTTGGGGCCTACGACGCCTATCCCGTCCTGTTGTCCGAGCCCAAGAAGAGCCTCAATCCATTCGGATGTTATCACTTCGATATCGTCATTGAGAAAAAGTAAGAATTCCCCGGATACCGCCTGTGCACCCAAATTCATTTTTTTGGCAACATTGAACGTCCCGTCAAAATGAACAAACTCCTTAACATCTCCAGCAATCGCTTTCTGAGTGGACGACCGCAGATCGTTGTTGTCCACCACAATAATTTCGTAGTTCGTATAGGTACTCTTCTCGCGGATGAAACGAATACAGCGGGCAAGCAAATCCACTTCCTTGTTTCGAACCGTCCCCATTCTTCCTGCACTCGGTATGATAATGGAGACCAGAGGGGTGTCTTGCAGGTCGTAGTGAATATTGAAGCATCCTTCGTATACACTGTTTCGAACCCTTCCGCTCTTATATTTTCGGGCAACACGGTCCTGGAGCCCTCGGATTGCAGCATCCAGGACGTACTGTTTTTCCTTCATTTGGAGTGCTGTGGAGCCAGGTATCGCGCGCCAGTGATAAAGGACTTTGGGAATATGAACAATCTTTTGTGCCAATTCCGTAAACCGGAGAACAAAATCAAAATCCTGAGCGCCTTCATATCCAGTCCGCATGCCATTCACGTCTTTGTATATTGAAAAGCGGTAACAGGCGAAATGAGCGGTGTACATGCAGGATTCAAGGTACTCTGGCGACCAGTCCGGTTTGAAAAAAGGCTCATATCGTTGTCCCTTGACATCAATCTTGTCCTCATCACTGTATATCATATCGATGTCCGGATCCTGATTCAACAGGACGGCAAATTCATAAAGTGCGTTTGACGGGATTTCATCGTCATTGTCCATCAAACAGATATAGTCGCCGGTAGCGAGTTCCAGGGCAGAGTTGGTGGCCGCGGAAATGTTTCCATTTTCCTTTCGGTAGATCACTTTGATTCGGCGGTCTCTGGCTTTATAGCGCTCAAGCACTCTTCTCACATGGGGTTTGGGAGATGCGTCATCCGCCAGGCACACTTCAAAATGGGGATACAGCTGAGTTAGGATTGAATCCAGACATGCGGTCAACCAGTGCTCATCCACATTATACACCGGAATCAGGATGGAAAAGACCGGATAGTATGTAAAGGTCTTTATACGTTCCTCCATTTTTCGAAGCTGAGCGGTATAAACCCGGTTGTTATCGAGCCAGACTTGATAGCTGCTTCCTGGATCCACAATCATATCTCGTGTAAGTTTTTTGGCCTTCCTTCGGTATTCATCCATATTAAGACACAACAGCAGTTTCATAGTTCTAAATATAAAATTAAGGGATGTTCGGTGTCCAATATTTTCTTTGAACCGGCGACAATAGGCAACAAAAAGGATTTCATACAAACTGATCTTTTGCAGAACCATATTGGATAATACAAACCGTTCCTGTGCATCCAAAAGATCAATTCGCATGTTTGCGACATTTTCCACATGAACAAAAACCCTACAACGGTTCATATCCGAAAATGTAATTACCCGGCAGTATTTCGAATACCGACCGTCTCCCATATCAAAGAGCAATCGTATAACATCTGCTCCCTTGCATTTTCTGGGCTTTCGAATTTTAACCCAACCGGTAGGAAAGACTCCTTCCAGCTGAAAGCTCGGTGCCGCACCGCTGCATATCCACCCGCACTTCACGTTCGGATCCGGACGCACATCTTCAATCGGTTCCACTTCAAGATGATATTTCTTTCGAAAAAACACACACAACGAATTCACCACTCGACTTTTGCAGGAAGCCCGGCAAATAATTCCGGAAAGAAAGCGATGCGTACTTTTTTTCCGCACGCAGATATCTCCAATGACTACAGTCGCACCATTGCATTTTAATGACAGAATCAATTCCTTACATGAGACTGCCGGCTGAATCTCAACACTCATTTCCCGTATCCGACCTCCGGATATTTTCTGAACAACACTTGTGTCTCCGCAAACCACTTCAATTTCAGCGCTTTCCGGAGAAAAAACCCAGAACGAAATCAAATACGGCTTGACATGAAAATTAGATCGAATGCGAACCGATTTTCGTTCTGAATTCATAACCAACGGAAGCCCCGCAGCCCCTGGAGGTTGGAAATCCTGATATTCATCAAATACATCATAGGCCATCGGTAAACTGCGTACACGCGTCCATTTTTTCATAACCCGATCCACCAACGGCAACCGGTGAACACGAAAAAGGCAGGCCGCCAGTGCACTTCGAACCTGACTGCGCTGCGACATATCAACAAGGTCAATCAGTTCTTTAAACACATCGGAAATACGTCTGTCAACCCGGTCGGGTGACGAAAAGAATTGCGTCTCTTCCTGAAAGCGCTGCTGAAAATCCATAAGCGATTTTAGCACATTCTGGTTCTTGGCAACTACAAAGAAACGCCTGTAGTGCGGACCATCCTTGTAGCAACACCGGTACCGATTGTTTTCCACATCATGAATCGTACGGATAAATTCCTGACCGTCGGGCAGTGTACTCAACAGAATATCTGAAAGAAAAAATGCCTCCCAGTCCGCCATGTGAAGATTACTCATTTCTAAGAAAAGGCTTCCGCTTTGTTCGATACATCCGCGGATTTCATCCGGATCTGGCAAACCGTTCTGTATATGTTCTACCAGAAACGGGTGGTCCTGACCGGCCATGCTTTGGTAGATATCATTGATTCGTTTTTCGGCAGCCGCGGCCGCCTGCGTGTTAACCGGACAGGAAATAATGGTTACATCCCGGGAAACCCGCAAGCATTCGTTGATATGCAGAGTCCGCTGCTCGGGCGGAACATGTTCAAGCACTTCCAGCGAAAGAACCGTGTCAACTGAATTATCCGGCATTTCAAAGGGCTGCCCCGGTTTGATTTCCATGATTTCTGGGTTGTCAAACTGTTCGACATCGGCTGAGGTAATCTCGAATACCGGTCCCAGAAATGTCTCTGTTAATCCAGACGGGCCCGCACCGACATCAAATAGAGTAACCTGGCGTTCCTTTTCCTCATCCGAAATGTCATATACACAATAAAGCAGTCTTCTGAGTAAGGAATATCTCTGAAACTGATCAAATTCATATTCAGTTAATACAGATTTTTTTTTCACAAGTCCATTTCCTGTTGTTCATTAATTCCCGGCGACCCGAACCGTTGCATCACTCAATTTCCTGACCGTAATATAATTTCGACACGTCCGCAGATGGTCCCGACATCCGAACTGTATGGTTTTCCAGCCAGATAGCCCGGTCACAAAGCATTCGCACATCATCCATGGAATGCGAGACAAATACCAGCGTGACTCCCAGATCACGAAAGGACTTCATCTTTTCGCGACATTTTTCCTGAAAGGCAATGTCTCCAACTGCCAGCACTTCATCAATCAGCAGTATTTTGGGATCCAGATGCGCCACTACCGAAAATCCAAGACGAGCGAGCATACCCGTGGAATAAACACGAATCGGCTGATCAATAAATTCCCGAATCTCCGAGAAATCAATAATTTCCCCCATTCGCTCCTCTACATCCTTAAGGTGAAGCCCCATGAGCACTCCGTTAAGCATCACGTTTTCCCTGCCGGAGAGTTCCGGATGAAAACCAGCGCCGAGTTCAAGAAATGGAGAAATCCGTCCGGTTGTAGTCACGGTTCCCTGATCAGGCCTCAGCACGCCGGCAATTAAACCAAGCGTTGTACTTTTGCCCGCACCGTTGGATCCGATTATGCCAACCGCCTCGCCTTTTTCAATTGTAAAACTCACATGCTCCAAGGCAGTAAACCGTTCTTTGCGCAAAGCGCGAAGACTGTGTGGAAAATTAAAAATCATGTTTTTGATTCCACCGAGCACATGCGTATACATGGGATAGGTTTTAGAAACGTCCTTAAACTCAACCGCAAGCATATCTACAGAACCTCCGCGAATTTCCAGGAAAGTTTCCGGTAAACCCAGTGACCGACAGCCATGACCACACAAGCCCACAGAAAGGAAATCAACAGAAAAGATCCGTCCATACGTCCATCAAGAAAAAGCGTTCGCCAACTGCTCATCAAGGGGGCGAAGGGATTGGTGCAGAACATCAAGATCCTGTATTTCTGGGGAACCATCCGAACCGGATAGATAATCGGTGTCAGATAAAAGGCAAACGTGATAAACAGGACGGTCAGACGTTCCAGATCACGGAAAAAAAGATTAAAGCTGGAAATAATCATGACAATTCCATATGTCAGTATCATCTGGATCACCAATAAAAGCGGAATCCCCCACAACCAGCAGAGCGAAGGCCAGTATCCGTACATCAGCATAAAAAAAAGAATGACCGGAATCGTCAAAACAAAATGGATCCCATCGTTCAAGATGGTTGCAATCGGAATAATATTCCGCGGAAAATTCACTTTCTTTATAATGGAGGCGTTACTGATAAAAATAAACGGTGATGCTGTAATGGAGTTGGAAAGACACTGCCAGGGAAAGAGAGCACAGATTAGAAAGAGCTGAAACGGATGTTCTTTAACAGGGATCTTTATAACGATTTTAAAGGCAAAATAAAAAATAACTGCCAGGGCCAGAGGATGTCCCACAGACCAGAGATAACCCAGCAGACTTCCCTTATACTTGACGCGGATTTCCTTCTGTGTAATAACATAAACAAGATCCCAGTAATATCGCAATCTCATATTTTAGCACTGTCCGTCAAGAGAATTAAAACAAACCATTTTATCTGAGACAGGCTCTCAGTCAAGACATTTATCCGATTCGATAACAATCTGATTGTCAGAACATTAGGTTTGTTTGAACTCAGCGGAACACCTGTCTACCGACCGGTGTAATTCTGCTCAATCCATTTCCGGTAGTCACCGGTGCGAATGCATTCAATCCATTCCGAATTCTGCAGATACCAGTCCACAGTCGCATGAAGTCCACTCTCAAAATCATACATCTGTTTCCATCCAAGATCCTTTTTGATCTTATCGCAATTGATGGCGTACCTGCGGTCATGGCCAGGTCGGTCCGTAACAAACGTAATCAAGCCCTTATACGCGCACGCATCCTTGCCGTCCTTTTGTGCCAGTAGTTCGCAGAGCGTATGAACGAGTCGGATATTCTCCCATTCATTCTCACCACCGAGGTTATACGTCTGTCCAGCTTGAGCCTGCTCCAGGATCGACCAGACGCCCTGGTTGTGATCGTCCACGTGAATCCAGTCACGGATATTCTTCCCGTCACCATATACCGGAAGCTCTTTGCCTTCGCGAATATTCAGAATCATCAGCGGAATCAGTTTCTCCGGGAATTGATACGGGCCGTAATTATTCGAGCAGTTGGAAATGGTTACGGAAAGACCGTACGTGTGGAAATACGCCCGGACCAGATGATCGGATCCGGCTTTACTCGACGAATATGGACTTCGCGGATCATAAGGGGTGTCTTCATAAAAAAAACCGGTCTCGCCAAGGCTTCCAAAGACCTCATCCGTGCTCACGTGATGAAAATGAATCTCCCTGCCCTGATCCATGCATTTTCGCGCGCACTCCAGGAGGCTGAAGGTGCCATTGACATTGGTGCGTATGAACTCCTGCGGACCGGTAATGGAACGATCGACATGGGATTCTGCTGCAAAATGGACAATGGTATCCACATCATACGCATCCATTGCAGTCTGCACTTTTTCCGTATCACAGATGTCTGCCTGGACAAATACATACCGGCTGCCGCCCCATTCATCCGCAATATCCTGAAGGTTGAGCGGATTTCCTGCATACGTCAGTTTGTCCACGTTAATAATCCGGCCGCTGAATCCACTGCGTTCAAATGCAGAACGGATAAAATTCGATCCAATAAATCCGCAACCGCCTGTAACCAGCACATTTTCAATTTTTCTCATAGCAATACCCTTCATTGTAATCCATACTTACGAATCCGTACAATGGCCGGACGCAGCCAGTGTATGAACAAACTCTTCCAGAGACACGTTCCAGTCAGGCGGCACTACACCAAAGACTGACCGGACCTTTTCCTTGGAGAGCAGCGAATATCTGGGGCGAACCGCTTTTGTCGGAAATTCCTCTGTTGAACAGGGAGTGATCGTACATTCGTTTTTCACCAGTCCAGTCTCCCGGCCCAGCTCATAAATCTTCTCAGCAAAACCATACCAGGTAACACGGCCGGAATTCGTAAAGTGATATATTCCATAATCCCGTGAGTCCTTCCGAATTACATGACCAATAAATCCACTCAGGTCCCTCGCATATGTCGGGCTTCCGGTCTGATCGTTAACCACCTTTATTTCATCTAAGTTCTTCATCAGCTTGAGCATGGTGTAGACAAAGTTGGGACCATGCAGACCATACATCCAGGCGGTGCGGATGGTAAAATGCTCTGTACAGTTTTCAATAACCCGAAGTTCCCCTTTACGCTTAGATTTTCCGTATACAGAGACCGGCGCAGCAGGGTCATCTTCATTGCACTGTGTCTCCTGATCGCCTTTAAATACATAATCTGTAGAGATATGAATCAGTCGGGCCCCATTCCTTTGCGCAAGCCGTGCAAGGGTTCCCGGCCCATCCGCATTTAACCGAAAGGCTGTATCCGGTTCGTCTTCGGCCTTGTCAACGGCCGTATACGCAGCGCAGTTGACAATCCACTGAACCGCATGGTCACTGAGAAATGCCTGACAGGCATCCGGATCCGTGATATCCATCTCCTTATCCGTGGATATCACTGTCAGCCCGGAAACGGACAAGGTCTGTACTACCCGTTTTCCAAGCATACCCTGTGCACCTGCCACCCAGATCATTCGCTGTTTGCCCCAAAGAAGTCAACACTGAACGGAAGTTTCTGATCCTTTTCTGAAACCACTGGATTTTCTATGGGCCACGAAATACCAAGATCCGGATCATCCCATCGAATGCCGGCTTCATGCTCCGGCGAGTACAGGCCGCTGCATTTATACAGAAAAACGGTATCCTCTTCCAGGCTCAGATATCCGTGCGCAAAACCAGCTGGCACATACAGCATCTTTTTATTTTCACCGGTAAGTGTAATCGAAAAGTGCTGAAGAAAGGTATCTGAATCCTTTCGGATATCCACAACAACATCAAAGACCGCTCCCTGAACAACACGGACAATCTTGGCCTGCGCATGGGGTTCTGTCTGAAAGTGAAGCCCGCGCAGCGCTCCTCGCGACGACAGAGCCTGATTATCCTGTTCAAACTGATCCGGAATGCCGTTCTCGACAAAATCCCGCTGCTTGAATGATTCCAGAAAATAGCCTCGACTGTCCGGGAATACCGCTGGTTCCACCACTGTCAGTCCCTTGAATTCTGTTGAATGAAATGTAAAAGGCATCAGGCAAAGTCTCCTTGTACAACTTTCATCAGATACTCACCGTATCCGGTTTTGGCAAGCGCTTCAGCCAGTGAAGCAAGCTGTTCGCGTGAGATATACTTCATCCGAAAAGCAACTTCTTCAACACAGGCAATCTTCAAGCTTTGACGTTCCTCGATAATCTTGACAAAGTTTGAGGCTTCCATACGCGATTCGTGCGTCCCGGTATCCAACCAGGCAAATCCACGGCCCATAAGTTCCAGGTTTAATTCTCCACTCTCCATGTATGCGCGATTCACATCCGTAATTTCCAATTCCCCCCTGGCTGACGGCCTGACGTTTGCCGCAATATCAATCACACGGTTATCATAGAAATAAAGACCGGTTACAGCATAATTTGATTTCGGCTCTTTGGGTTTTTCCTCAATAGACAGGACTTTTCGATCCTCATCAAACGCCACAATGCCGTACCGATGCGGATCATCCACGTAATACCCGAAGACCGTAGCACCGTTTTCACGAGCTGCCGCACGCTGAAGCATATCGGACAGTCCGTGACCGTAAAAGACATTATCCCCCAGAATCATGCACACCGAATCCGTTCCGATAAAATCCGCTCCCAGAATAAACGCATCCGCCAGACCACGCGGATGCTCCTGAACCATGTAGGTAAAGTTCAGCCCCAGCTGTGAACCGTCACCCATCAAGCCTTCAATTCTGGGGGTGTCTTCCGGAGTGGAAATAATCAGAATATCCCGAATTCCGGCAAGCATCAGAATCGACAGCGGGTAGTAAATCGTCGGTTTGTCGTATACCGGAAGCAATTGTTTGGAAACAGAAAGGGTCAGTGGATAAAGCCGTGTGCCTGCGCCTCCTGCAAGGATAATCCCCTTCATAACAGCTCTCCCTCAAAACGTGTTATCGAAAAAAACAAATAACCACAAGCAGTCCGTTGTATTTACGTTCTCAGCTCTGCTATGGATTGAACGGTCAGATCCGCCTGAACCTTCTCTGCCTGCGACGCTTTCTCATAAGCGTGCAGCCGGGACGAATCCACGTGAACACTGTATGCACCGAAATTAACAGCCATGCGGATATCGGATTCCAGACTGTCACCAACCATCATAATCTCATGCGGCTGAAGCTGATTCGATTCCGCGATTTTCTCCAGCATATACGTGTTGGGTTTTCCAATCTCCACATTGGGTTTGCGGCCGGAAGCGGCTTCCAGGGCAGCCACCATAGATCCACTGGCCGGCCGCAGCTTACCGTCTTCCACGGGAAACAATCGATCCCGATTGCAGATGACAAATGTCCGGGTATGCTCCAGGGCTTCAAACCCCATCGCAATATCCTCATAATTGAAGTCCATCTTAAACCCCATGACAAAAAAATCATAAGGAGGCGCTTCACAGACTGTAAATCCTTCTGCCCGAAATTCATCTGCCAGATAAGGCTGCCCAAGCACAAAGACGCGTCGGCTTTCACTGGCACAGGCCTTTACATATTCCAGTGCTGCATGACTGGATGTATATATCTCATCCAGTTCACAGTCAACACCCAGCCCGTTCAGACGGTCCACAATCTCCTGTCGACTTCTGGCTGAATTATTGGTGAGGAACCGAATCCGAACGTCCCGGCTGCGGAGACCGGCAATCGTATCCACTGCCCCCGACACCGGCCTCATCCCGGTATACACAACTCCGTCCAGGTCAAAAGCCGCCAGTTTTATCTGTAAGGGTATATCCATGGTTTCATCTTTTCAAAAGCAATGGCTGTTTCAGACGGCAACTCGTTTTCTTACTTGACGAAGCAGACCGTGGAAATAAGGCAAAAAAATTATGTCGCTGATGTCAGATTAGCGATATTTTCTTTGAGCGTTTCAATCGCAGCGGTATGTTCGCTGATAAACTCCCGCTCCCGGTTAACGACAGCATCCGGAGCGCGATCCACAAAATTCTTGTTATCGAGCTTTGCCTGAGACTTATGGAGCAGTTTCTGCTTTTCCTCCAGTTCCTTCTCAAGACGTTTCCGCTCTTTGTCCGTATCCACATCATCGACCGGCAGCTGAACACGGATGCCGGAATCCAGGAGTTCGGTCTTAGCGTTCTCCATTTCAGCGGTTTCAATCGCATCACAGACCGCAAGCGTACGAATAATATCCATGTACGAATTCAGTTCTGCAACCCCTGCACCGCTGACGCCCAGCAAATCGATCTTCTTTCGAACCGGTATATCCGATTCAGACTTGAGCTTACGCGCTGCCTTGACGCACTCCAGTGCACGATCCATTTCATCCCGTTCAGATTCAAAGGCAAGCTCAGGAGCATATTTCGGCCATTCAGATACGATCAGAAGCGGCCCTTCCCCCTGCGTGAAACTCGACCAGATTTCCTCCGTCACAAAAGGAATAAACGGATGCAGCAGTTTGAGCAGAACTTCCAGTGCATACTTCGAAACAGAGCGGGCCGCCTGATCACCTTCTTTCAGACGCGGCTTGATAATTTCCAGGTATGAGTCACAGAGGTCATTCCAGAACACACGGTAGATATTCTGAATGGCCTGAGAGAAACGGTATTTAACACCCGAGCTCTCCTGAGTGAGCAGTTCATCGGTCTGGTGAATGCAGAGATTGACACTGTCCACGATCCACCGGTCTTCTTTTTCCGTGAGCATTTCCGGGGTCATCGGTTGTTCATCTCCCTTGAGATTCATCATAACCAGCCTGGCTGCATTCCAGAGCTTGTTGGTGAAATTTCGTCCAATCTCGAACTTTTCACTGGTCAACAGGGCCAGGCCGGTCCGCTCCTGGACCGAATCATCGGCCCAGCGGGTGGCCATCTCCTTTGCGCATTTGGAGCATTTCAGGGTATGCGCCTGCATGTTGTCCGGTTTCTGCGGGGTCAGTTCTCCGCAGTGCGGGCATTTGTAATCCACGGGGATTCGCATGTCCTGGGTCTCAGTGGCCATGGATGCCAGAGAAAACCGAAGCGCGTCCGCACCGTACTGCTCAATGATATCCACCGGGTCAACGCCGTTACCCTTGGATTTAGACATGCTCTGGCCCTGTCCGTCCAGAATCTTCACATGAATATACACGTCATGAAACGGAATATCCTTCATATTGTAGCCGCCGGAAATCACCATGCGGGCCACCCACAGGGTAATAATATCTCTGGAGGTGATCAGCACATTAGTCGGATACCACTTCTTTAGTGCTGCGGTCTGCCCCGGCCACCCCAGTGTGGAGTGCGGCCAGAGCGCAGAACTGAACCAGGTGTCCAGCACGTCATCATCCTGCGTGATGGTATGGCCGGGCACTGCATCCTCTGCCAGATCATCGGTCATGGAACAGATCAGCCACTCCTCATGTTCGTCATCGTACAGCCAGGAAATATCCTCCCGGCCGCTAAAGGTTTTTTTCAGATCTTCTTCCGTGCAATCCGGACCATGCCAGATGGGAATGCGGTGCCCCCACCAAAGCTGCCTGCCGATGGGCCAGTCCCTTTTTTCTGAAAGCCAGTCCACATACATCTTGCCGTAGCGCTGGGGATAGATCTTGAACTTTCCATCCTCAAGCGCGTCAATCGCGGTCTGGGCAAAGTCAGCCATGCGCAAAAACCACTGATCCGCCAGATACGGCTGCACCGGAGTCTTGCTTCTATCCGAATGCCCGATTTCGGTCTGATAATCCTCAGTCTTTTCAAAGAGACCGCTCTTCTCCAATGCCTTTACCACAGCCCTGCGCGCCTCCATGACATTCATGCCGCAGAAGTCACCGCCGTTCTCGTTGATCGTTCCGTCCGGATTCAGGATATTGAGCATTTCCAGGCTGTTACGCAAACCGCATTGATAATCATTCGGGTCGTGCGCCGGGGT
>CAZGEP010000099.1:0-18285 GCA_964524955.1 uncultured Planctomycetota bacterium
AATATGTCAAAGACCAGAGCTGAAAGAGTCCGCGCCGAAGGCGCGATATGTTCACGTCTCTGCCCGGCTCAGCAGTTTCGATCCGAACAAAGCGGAATCCGGTGTTTCCGAACTCGGTTGCGCCAGACAGCGCTGTTTCGATAACAGAGTCATGAAGGGCATGGTCATTGTTGGGCTCTGACATGACCTCACTCACGGATTCTCCCAGGCGGACTCGGAGTTTGAATGGCTTTCTGGGATCGGATCTGCCGAGAATTAACTGAATGCCGCCGTGAATTTCTCTGCCAAAATCAAAGACGATGGACACAGGGGCCTTCTCGTGTTTGAGGATGCATCCGGGACGCGCCCACATCGTTGCCTGTCCGCTGCCTGGAGTCAGGAGTGTTTCCACGTTCTGAGGGGCGGCATCACCTTCAGAATGCCAGACGATTCGTTCAGGCAGTAAAAACCGGCGTACACGCGGATCAGGGATGGAGTGTTCTTTTGTATGCTGGTAATGGCCGGCCATGTTTACTCCTTTCTCTTTTTCCTGCGCGGTTTTTCTTTCTTCTTTTTCGTTGTCTTGTATTTCTTTCTGGATGATGGTTTGTCTTTTGCGCGCTGTTTTTTCTGCCGGGAAGGCTTGTCTGTCTTTCCCCGGGCATGGGATATCAGGGGTTTTCGGCTGCCCTGCTTAAAGCTGCTGATGATTTTCTCAGCCTTGCGGAACGGAACCGTGATAAATGAAAAGCAGTCCATGATCTGTATTTCATCGATTTCAGAGTTGCTGATCGGGACTTTCTTTGTAATCAGCCGGACCATTTTCCTGGGCGTCATTTTGTCTTTTTTGCCCAGCCCCACAAAGAGCCGGGTTTTGCCCTGCTGGTCCAGCGGGATTTCTCTGTTGTCCGGGCCGGTGAATTCGGTATACGCGGAGGGGCTGAGTTCGTCTTCAAAGCAGAAGCTCAGTGTTGCTGCGAGAACAAGGGCCGGATCATTATCATCCATCAGGTCAACTGCCAGCTTCAGATATTCGGGATCCAGATTCTTCAGTCGCGCTGCGGATATCTCTTCATAGATCTTCTTTTTCTTGGCATCAATGATATCCTGCACCTTGGGCATTCTGGACTTCTTGATGTCTGCGCCGGCGTTTCGCTGGATGTACATCAGTTTTTTGTATTCACCGGGCGTGATAAAGGTGATGGCGGTTCCCTGGTTTCCGGCTCGCCCTGTACGGCCAATCCGGTGTACATAGGATTCCGGATCCTGGGGCAGGGAGTAGTTGATGACATGTGTCATGTTCATGACATCAATTCCCCGTGCGGCCACATCTGTTGCCACCAGGATGTTGACTTTCTGTTTGCGGAATTTATCCAGGGTTTTTTCCCGCTGGGCCTGTGTGATATCTCCGTGAATGCATTCTGCGTCATACCCGCGATCCCCCAGGTGTGCGGCTACAGTATCCACATCATTCTTGGTTCGGCAGAAGACCAGACCATAGAAGTCATCCTCGACATCAATAATTCTGCACAGGGCCTCGAATTTGTCTCCGGCCCGGACTTCATAGTAAATCTGTTCGGTCAGGCTGGTAGTCAGTGTTTCATTCTTGATTGAGATTAACTCGTACCCCTTCATGTATTTTTTGGCCAGATCACGGATGCGTTTGGGAATGGTGGCTGAAAAGAGCAGGGTCTTTTTATCTTCACAGGTGTATTCCATGATTTCTTCGATGTCTTCGATAAAGCCCATGTTCAGCATTTCATCGGCTTCATCAAGGATCAGATGGTCAATTCCGCCGAGTTTGAGGGTCCGTCGCTTGAGATGGTCGATGACTCTGCCCGGCGTTCCGACCACGATGTGAACCCCTTTCTTGAGCGCGCGCAGCTGAAGAGAAATGGTCTGGCCTCCGTAGATTGGTACGGTCTTCATCCGGTTGTCTTTTTTCAGCGAGTTGATCTCCTCCGAGACCTGAATGGCCAGTTCCCGCGTAGGGGTCAGAACAACGGCCTGGACTTCTTTGCGGCCGGTGTCCACCATTTCAATCAGGGGCAGCCCGAATGCAGCGGTCTTTCCGGTTCCGGTCTGTGCCTGTGCAATGATGTTGGTGTCGTCTCCCAGCATCCGGGGGATTGTCAGTGCCTGTATGGCTGTGGGCTCTTCAAAGCCTTTTCGGTTGATGGATGCGAGCAGTTCTTCAGAGAGTCCGAGTTCCTGGAATGATTTCGGTGTTGTCATGAGTCGTCCTGTAAAAATCAGTTCAAAAAGCCTGAGTATAAAGTAAGGGGACGGGTTTACCAGTTATTTCCAGTTTTGAGCTGGATTTCTTTCTAAAGTGAGACGAGGGGGAAGCCGTTGGGTCATTTGTCCTTTTACCTTGACAGTAGGCAAATATGAGATATATTCAGCGTTAATTATTCTTGACCGGTAAGGTCTCTCAGTTATTTCGATTGGAATGCAACGTATCATGGATTTGAGTTTTTCATTTGATCAGCTGTTACTCTTTCTGATTGCCCTGATTGCGGTTTTCAGCCCGTTCGCAGTCATTGGGCCTTATGCTGTTTTTACAGAAGGTTTCTCAAAAAGGATTCAGTGTCGTATTGCGTTTATGGTTAGTCTGGGTTCGGCAGCGGTTCTTGTCCTGACGGTCTGGGTCGGCGAAACGCTTTTAAATGTTCTCGGGATTTCTGTTGGTGCTCTTGGAGCTGCCGGAGGACTTGTGCTGATTCTTTCATCACTGCCTATGATCCTGGAGGGCGAGTCGCCGCGCAAAGAGTTTAAGCCCGAAGAAGGAAAACCGCCAGATGAAGGCTGGGAAAAACTGGTGGTTTCACCTCTGGTCTTTCCACTTACAGTCGGTGCTGGAACGATGTCTCTTGTCATTACCCAGACAAGCATGGCTGAGCATTGGATAGACAAACTTGCACTGACCGGGGTAATCGTTATTGACGGCTGTGTTATTCTTATAACCTATTTGTTTTCTGTCCCAATGTCAGGCAGGCTCGGTGGCCGTGCAACTACGGTGATAACACGGATAGGGGGGATTATTCTGCTCAGCCTCGCCTTTAACATCTTCACAAACGGTCTGAAGATGCTGCTTCCAGGTCTGGCCCGCTGAGTACGTATTCATCCAGCCTCCTTTGACTCATTTTGTTCATTCCTGCCCTGGATATCAGCCCGGCACTTTACATGAACCACAGACTCATCTGTCGACTGAATAAGCGTTTTTTTTATATTGCGATTTGTAAGGAGAATGATATGCTCACAGTTGATCTTCACTCCCACACCCTGTTCTCAATGTGCGGCAATCACACCGTGATCGAAATGCTTGAGGCCGCAAAGAAAAAAGGGGTTAAGGCTCTGGCAATAACCGATCATGGAAAGACTCTCGGCGGAAGGATAGGCATTACCTTTTTCAAGCGGGTGATTGATCCGGTAGACGGAATCAAACTGCTTAAAGGTATGGAATGCAACCTGATCAGTGAAGACGGAGAGATTGATTTTATGGCGCCACTGTATCCGTACATGGATATTATACTGGCAGCGATCCATCCGAACATGCCGCAGGGACGAACACGCAAAGAGTATACTGCCATGACACTGGCAATGATCGAGAAGAATCCGTTCATTGATATTATTACGCATCCGGACTGTCCGAGTCCGACGTTCTTTCATGAGTATGATAAAATTGCTGACGCTGCACGGGATGCGGGGATGGCGCTTGAACTGAACAACAGTAAAAGCCGGCCAGCCCTGGCTGTCGAAGAGGAGACCATGGCCCTTATCACTGCATGCAAAGAGACCGATTGCCCGGTCGCGATCAATTCAGATGCTCATGCGGTAAATGAGATCGGTGATGATTCATTCATTCGGCCGCTTCTGGCAAGGGCCGGATTCCCTGAGAAGCTGATTGTCAACAGGACGCTTGAGACTGCCATGGAATTTATTGAACAGCGGAAATTATTCCGGAATGCGTTCTTTGCGGATGCCAACTCGGATAACGAATGATCGTTCCAGTCAGAAAAATCAGTAGCAATCCGTTGCAGGAGGTATACACCCTTTTGCATTCTTTTCAAGGGGGTTTATTTCTTGCTGGTATACCAGTAGATGGTGCGCGTGAGGAAGATTAATACAAATGGAATTGCCAGGCCAATGAGAATTGCCAGTGCAGCAGCCGGATATACAAATGAGTTGACCAGACTGCACAGTTCTGTGTTTATCCTGCCCGTGAAGCCGGCAAAGGCTGTAAGGATCGGGTTTAAATCAGGGTGTTTCTCAACGAATTCCCGGGTTTTTTCTCCGCCTTGTGCGACTGTGCGCTGGACAATATTCCGCTTGGTAATTGAGTTCTTAATTGAACTGCCTGCGCCAAGATACAGCCCTGCATACCCCAGGCCGATGGAAGTGGACAGGATAAATATGGGGCCCCAGCTCCACTTGAGATACCTGTTCCATTGGAAATCCAGCTCTTGTCATAATCGGTTTTGATATGTCTCGACCTTTTTGGCCATTTGCTTCAGCCACTTCTGGATGTCTTTTTTGGGAACAGTCAGCTTGCGACGGGTCATTTTGTGTCTGGGGAATCCGCCGACCTGGTCCTGGGTGTTGATAATACGGCCCTTGCCTGATCGGCAGTCACGGATAATGCGCGCATCAACCGGGTCGCGGTCCGCAGGCCTGGCCCCTGCATTTTTGAGTACGAATTCACGGACATCATCAGCGGGAAGAGGTGCGATGGAATCCGCCCAGACTCTTTGGGTTTTGCCGTAATTTTTGACTGGATGTTTTTTGCCTGATTTGAGTACGAAATTGCCCCTGGCGTAGATGTCTCCCCTTGCATTGAAAAAACCGGTGCGTGTGTTTTTTCCGGGTATCATGACATTACCGATTACACTGACAACCGGTTTACCGAGGTGTTTTCTGTGTCCGGTGGATATCATGTCGATGCAGCGGTTGCCCGGATTGACGATCAGGTTGTTTACGAGTATGCCGCTGCTTCCGCCTTTGAAGAGCGGATGACGCTGGTTGTTGTGGGCAAAGAGGTTTCCGACATACGCGATCCGCGAGCATCCGTCCATGACCAGAGATCCGCGGGAATGAGCGCCCTTGGGGTGGGTGGCATGCAGCAGTCCTTCGGCAATGATGCAGTGCCGGAAGAAAACATCGTGTGTTGTGACATGCCCTTTTGAGTCCTGCGGTCCGGATACAGTCATGTTTTCGTCACTTGCCCACGTGCCGGAACAGTGGTCAATCACGATGTTGTAGACCTTGCCCTGTGCATCGCCGTGCGCGCTGGTGGTGATGGCATCGGATTCCCATCGTTTGATACCTTCTTTTATTGGATTTCCGGGACGGACTGCAATATGCTGAATGATGACATCGTGCGTTCGGATGACGATTCCGCCTTTGATCAGTGTGATGCCCGGAGACGGAGCGGTCTGGCCGGCTATGGTCAGATGCGGCTCCCGGATTGTCATGCCCCGCCAGCCCAGGTCAATCACACCGCCGACTTCAAAGACAACAATCCGGGCCCCTTCGGTCTCCAGGGCCGCGCGAAGGGAACCCGGGCCCTTTTTGTTCAGGTTGGTAACCTTGATAACCTGACCGTCGACTCCACCGGTGGTTCCGATGCCGAACGGAAACACTTTTTTGGTATTTTCAGCAGCAGAGAGTGCTGTGCTCAGGAGTAATGCGGAAATAAAAAAGGCTGCGGCTGAATGGATGATGGCGGATGCGGTTTTCATCTCTTGCTCCTTGATAAAGGGTTGAAAGATCAGAATGGGTGTGACAAAAACCATGAGTTTGACTATAACATTGGTAATAATATACTTGAGTCTTCGGGGAGGTGTTGAATGGAAATGAGATACTGCGAAAAGGCATCCCCCGCAGGATTCTATCTGCGGGGGATGGGGATACGTTGTTATGCGATGGTGATGGCTTCCACGGGGCAGCCTTCGGCAGCTTCGCGGCAGGCATCTTCTTTGCCCTGCAGTACGGTTTCACAGACCGCTTCCGCCAGTCCGTCATCATTGAACTGAAAGACATCCGGGCAGGCATCTACGCAGAGTCCGCATCCGGTGCAGGTGTCTGCATCCACAACTGCTTTCATAACGAGTTTCCTTTCGTAAGCAAAATTTATCCGCAGCAGCAGCCCGAGCAGCAGTCAGATTTCCAGAGACCGTGCTTGTTGCAGTGTTCTCTGGCGGTCATGGTGGTGCATTCAACCGGAAAGACAGCTTCGGGTTTTTCGCCGGGTTTGAGAAACTGGCGGTAGGTCTTTCCGTCGGCAATCAGTTCGATCCATTCAATGAAGTGTGCTTCTTCCATGGGATGTTCCACACTTCCGACCGTGACCTTGACACCGCCATCCACTTTTTGCATTACCGGTACGTGTTTTTCCTTGGCCTGGTCCTCGGTTTTCTCGCTGAGCAGAACCATGAGCTGATCACAGCATTTAAGTTCTCCACCACCGCCGTGGATTACTTCAACCATACTGCCACATGCTTCACATTTATAAATTTCATTCACAGCTGCCATTAATTTCCTCCATAAAAAAATAATTTGTTTTTTTCCTGCACTTTCTCAGTATTGAGAATGATTGTCTGTTCTGAAAAAGCCGTCAATCAGAATGATTGCCGACTTTGGAATTTGTGTTTGTCCTTATTTAACCTTGTTCACTTTGTGTCCTGCTTTTATCCAGGCAGCGATTCCTGCCTTGTACTTGAGGATGTTGGTATATCCCATCTTCATAAGGTTTTTGGCGAGCTTGGCGCTTGCCGGGCATTTGGGATTGCTGCAGTACGCTACGATGAGCGTGTCTTTGTTGCCAATGACGTTCTTTGCTTCTTTCTCACTGGCGTTCGGGGCAAGTGATTTGGCACCCGGTATCCGTTTTCCGTCATCGTATTTTCCGCTTCGAGCATCAAGGATGACCATGTCTGTCTTGGCCTTGATCAATGTGGCCAGGGTCTTTGTGTTGATGATCGTCAGCTCAGAATCGCATTTCTTGGCACCGGCTCCGCATTTTGCCTTGTTCGCTTCGCATATTTCGCAGCAGGATTTCTTTACCTGGCTTGAGCAGCCGCCTTTTTTTGCCTTGGCAGCGGCTCCGCAGCCTCCGGTACCGCATCCAGAAGTTTTCACGATTTTGCAAACGCTGTCCGGGCAGGAGTTATCTTTCTTAGCAGGGGTGGATGCCAGCTCAATTCCTTTCTTTTCCATCCTGCTTATGAACTTGTCCGGATCTTTATTGAACGCGGGAATACAGCCCTTGCAACAGAAAAAGACCCTGCTGCCTTTGTAATCCACATACAGTTCTTTGGTTATGGCGTTTCCCATTATCGGGCATTTTGATTGAATTTGTTTCTTTTCCGCCAGGGCAATGCTGCTTAAGACCAGCATACTGAGCATTACCAGCATTGATATCTTGATTCTCTTCATAATGAACTCTTCCGAAAAAAAAGGTTAATAAAACTTTATCTACACCTGCTTAAACTAATAAGCAATTTTGGTTCCATAAAAAAATAAAAAAAAGAGGGTTGACAAATCAAGAATACGTGCCATACTTGGCGAATAAGGGGATAGGTGAATATGCGATTAATTGAATCGAGAGGAGGCTGATATGGAGAAAGATCTTTATACAACCGGTGAAGTTGCGGAGATTCTGGGTGTGGCACCAGACACAGTGCGGCGATACTGTAATTCCGGTATGATCAAGAGTCAGACCGGCCTTTTGAGTACGCACCGGCGAATCCGTCGCGCAGACCTGGAGGCTTTTCTTGAGGAAAAGGGAATACCCCGGGATGCGCTGATGCGGGAGATCGCCACCCGGGTGCTGGTGGCGGATGATGATAAAAATATGCGAAAGATCGTAACCAAGACGCTGCACAGCATGGAAATGAAGATGGAGGTGGAAACAGCAGAGAATGGTTTTGAAGCCTGCCTCAAAGCGGGAAACATGAAGCCGCATCTGATGATTGTGGATCTGATGATGCCCGGGATCAAGGGGTTTGAGGTAATCAGAAATATTAAGTCCGCTGAAGAAACCAGCCTGGTCAAGGTGATTGTGATTACCGCCTTTTCCGATAATGAGAATATCCGCAGTGCTGAGAATGCCGGGGCGGACTGCATACTGAAAAAGCCGTTGAATATTGAGAAGTTAAAGGATTCAGTACGAAGCATTATTAATTCGTAACCAATGACGGGGTGGAAGATGGATATGATGGATATGACGAAAAATGCAGCAAGGTTCCGGCAGGCCGGAGCGATTCTGGTCTGTATTTTATTCATGAGCGTGTGTGCGTCTGCTGCGGATACGGATGCCGTAGAGAAAAAAGGCGAAAAAAGTCTTCTCACAAAGAGCGTTGAGGGGGGCGGCGGGGATGAGCTGCTGCTCTTTGAAGACATTCCGGTGGTGGTTTCCGCGTCCCGGATTTCCCAGGCCTTTTCTGAGACCACATCGGCTGTCAGTATTCTGACCGCTGAAGATATCCACTACAGCGGGGTTTCCACGCTGGCCGAAATGCTTCAGTTTGCACCGGGGATGCAGATGGTCCGGTTTGACCGCAACCGGTTCAGCCCGGGTATTCGGGGAATGAACAGCACCTTTTCGGATCGTACCGCGTTTCTGATCAACGGCAACATGGCCATGAATCCGATTTACGGCGGACCGGATGTACTGGCGTGGCCGTTACTGCTTGAGGATATTGAGCGAATTGAAGTTGTGCGGGGACCGGCCGGAGCTACCTGGGGGGCCAATGCCCTGAACGGCGTGGTTAATGTAATTACCAAGAAAACCGCTTCCTTCCGTAAACAGCACCTGGTGTCTATCCGGATGAACAGCTTTCGGGAGACAAAAGCGCACCTGCGCTGGGCGGATAAACACGGAAAACTCAGCTGGCGTCTGTCTGCAGGCCATTATTTTCAAAAGTCCACGGACGATGCTTTGGATAATGACTATGACATGGAGCTTCGAATTCTCAGAGTTGGACCGTTCATTGATATGGACGACTATCGGCCCAGGGATTTCTGCCGTAAGTTTATGTTTAACGGAGAGACAACCTATGAAATGTCAGATGAAAACACCCTGACCGCGGGCCTGGCATACGTGAATGTGGAACGGGGAGATCATTCCGTGATTACGCATTTTCCAAGGGAGAATGAACTGCAGAATGATTTTCGGGCCTTTACCCGGTTTGTCCACGACTTTGACTCAGACACGTCGCTGCACCTCAAGTGGTTTGGAAATTATTATGCTCACAATCGTCCGTCACTGTGGGAGGCGGATACATTGGAAAACAGTCTGGAAGGGGAGTACCGGTTCACGCCCGTTGATGCTCACCGACTGGTTGTCGGCGCCAATGTGCGATGGGTAAATATGCGGTTTGATGAACTGCCCTTCATCCAGGGATTCACCGGAGACTGGGGAAATGAGGATGAGTATTTTGCCGGAATCTTTGCAGTGGACATGTGGGAGATCAACCAGCGGTTTACACTGGAAACCCAGCTCCGACTGGATTATTATTCAGAGGTGGAGGATCAATACGACTGGTCTGGTCGGATGACACTGCTGACAGCCCTGGATGAAAGCAGAAAACATGTGATCCGGACTGGTGCCGCCAAGTCGTTCCGGGCACCGCTTTATTTTTATCGCAATGTGGAGGCTGCATGGTTTCCCATGCAGATTGCTCCGGGGGTAACAATCAACGGATTTGAGTTCATCAAACCGGATGAACTGAACAACGAAGAGACATGGTCCCTGGAAGCCGGGTACCGGGGCGTTCCCGTATCGTGGGCGGAGATCAGCATGGACGCTTATTTTCAGCGTTATATCCGTATGATCGGTGCAAAACGTATTCAGGATTCTCTGGGAATGGGCCGGGATATTTTCACCGCGGATAACATCGACGGCGCGGATTCTGTCGGAGGTGAGGCCCGGATTGAATTCAAAAATACAAAAGGAAGGCTGGGGTTATGGTACAGTTACGTTTATTTTGACACTGACAGAGAAGAACAGAGTATCCGTGCCAATTTTCCGGCTGAACACAACGTTGGCGTGACCGGACGTCTATTTCTTCCCGCGCTATGGACGCTTAACGCGAACTACCGGTTTACGGATATTATGGATTTTGATCCGACATTCAGAGATTCGAAGAAAATCAGTAAAGACAGCCGCCTGGATCTGACAGTATCCAAATCCTTTGGAAAGGACAAGGAATTCATGTTTGGTGTTCTGGATGCGATCAATAGGACCCATGGTCCGAACTATTCGCTGGAAAGCGTGGTTGTGGGAAATGAGTTTCCGGGACGAACCATTTTCGGCCGTCTGCAAATTAAATTTTAAGGATACTTCCAGAAGATGATAAAGAGAATAAACCCATACGTGCTTATAATCCTTTTCAGCAGCGTGTTCTCGCTGATACGTGCTGATGCCGAAGATGTGCATATTGTTTTGAGCAGCAAGGCCGGGCCGTATAGTACTACAGCTGAAGTGATAAAGAAACACATGCTCCGGAAAAAAAGCAAATCGGTCAACATTACGGACCTGGAAAACCTGAAGGACAAGAGTCTCGCAAAGGCGGCAAAGAAAAAGGACATTATTTTTGTGGCCGTGGGAACCCGGGCTGCCCTGCATCTCAGTGAAAAACTGACGGCAGAATCGATTCTTGTATACTGCATGGTCTCAGGGGCAGAACAGGCCGGGCTGAGTAAACGGAAGAACACCTTTGGTGTGAGTACGGATATTCCGGTAAAGAACCAACTTGCTCTGATCAAAGAAGCCCTGCCCGATACTGCAGCAATCGGTGTGCTCTATGACTCCTCATCCAGCGTCGGTGCCGCAGCTCTTAAGAAGGCTGAAAAGGTACTGCCGACCGGATGCCGTCTGGAAGCCGTTGACGTGAGATCGCATAAATCCGTCTCATCCGCGATTAACTCCCTGTTTAGAAAAAAAATAGACGTGATCTGGACATTTCCGGATACGCATGTTTTCAACCGCCACAGGATTCGAATGCTTCTGCTCAGTTCCATCCGGAAAAAGGTTCCGGTCTATGGATTCTCGTATCCCTTTGTCAAGGCCGGAGCCTTGTTTGGCACCAGCATTACTCCGGAATTTCAGTCGGAACAGACCGTTGATTTAATAATTCAAGTGATAAACGCCAACGTACTGAAAAATCCGGACAAACTGAAGAATATTCCGCAGAGTGTTTCGCCGGAATTTGCCCGGGCGGTGAACCTGATTGTTGCGAAGAAGATTTCCATTCGTCTTTCAGAGAAATTTATCAACACCTGTCTGCACGTGATCAAATAGGAGCCGTTTGTTGAAGCTGACAAGCACACATAAGAGTATCAAGTTCAAGGCCGTTATGTTTGTGTTTGCTGTTATCCTTTTCTGCCTGGGCGGAACGTTGGCCTATACCATGTACACTGTTCAGAATCAGTTTATGAGTGCACAGCAGAGGAATGCGGATTCCATTGCCGAAGGGCTGGCTGTGACCTGTGAACTGCCCCTGGCTGTCGGGGACAGTGAAGAGCTCAAACGTCTGGCCGAACGGTTTGTCAGTGAAGGGTCGATTGTCTTTGTCGCGGTCTTTAATTCCCACGGAGAACTGATTTCCCACTACTGCAAGAGTGAGAATATGTGGGAAATTTATAAAAAGAGCGGAAGCAGCGATGAGTATACTATTGGCGAGTCTCCGGTCTTTATTGTTTCGGGTGAAGAACCGGGTGACGCAAAGAAGGAGAATATCGGCCGGGTTGTTGTGGGGATTTCCAACCAGGCAACGAAGAGCGCTCTGGCATCGCAGCTGGTAGGCATCATTCTGGTTTTTCTGGGGGTAATTCTGGTTGGATCTCTGGTGATTTTTGTAAGTGTGGGCCTGTGGATGAAGCGTCTGGATAAAGTGCTCGAGGCCTGTGAGGCAGTGTCTGTGGGGCGCTTTGACCAGGAGTTCCCGGAGTCCGGAGAGGATGAGGTCGGACGCTTGGTCGATGCCTTTGCCAATATGCAGAAGGCGATCCGTCAGCGGGACCAGGAGTTGCGCAGCTTTAACGACAAGCTTCAGAATCAGGTGATCGAACGGACCCGGGAACTGGAAAAGGCCAAGGATCGTGCCATCAAAACTGCTGAAATGCTCGAAGGCAAGAACAAAGAGTTCCAGGAATTTGCCTATATTGCATCGCACGACCTGCAGGAGCCGCTTCGCAAGATCACGGCCTTTGGCCAGCGGCTGGAGAGTAAGTTCGGCGACACCCTGGAAGGCAGAGGCAGGGATTACCTTGATCGCATGCAGAACGCAGCCGGCCGCATGCAGGGGCTGATCACCGGCCTGCTTTCCTATTCCCGGGTAGCCACCAAGGCAAAACCCTTTGAGAAAGTTTCTCTTCCCGATATCCTCAAAGGTGTACTTCAGGACCTGGAAATTCTCATAAATGAAACCCGGGCGGATATCCAGAGCGATGATCTGGGAGACATTGAAGCCGATGCACTGCAGATTCGCCAGATCTTTCAGAACCTGATCAGCAATGCAGTTAAGTTCCGAAAAGAAGGCGTTACACCCGAGATCCGGATCCGGAGCCGGCGTGATGAAGAAAAAAATATTCTTCATATCATGGTGGTGGATAACGGTATAGGGTTTGAACAGAAGTTCGCGGACAAGATATTTACCATATTTCAACGACTGCACGGACGCAATGAGTACGAAGGCAGTGGGATCGGACTGAGTATCTGCCGCAGGATTGTGGAGCGCCACGGCGGAAGCATTGAGGCGCTGAGCGAACCTGGAAAAGGAACAACATTTGCTATGAAATTGCCAATCTCTCAGAAAACACCCAATGAGGAGCTGAATGATGTCGCTTAAGAAGAGTTCTGTGATGATACTGATGGCGGATGACGATGAAGACGACCGCATGATGGTCCGTGACGCGATGGAAGAGGTCCGGCTGGTCAATAAACTTGATTTTGTGGTTGACGGAGAACAACTGATCGACTATTTGAAACGCAGGGGGGAATATGCGAAATACAAAGACGATTCACTTCCCGGGCTGATTCTTCTCGATCTGAACATGCCCCGCAAGGACGGTCGGGAAGCACTCCGGGAGATCAAGGAGGATCCGGAATTGAAAAAAATACCTGTGGTCGTGCTGACCACATCCAAAGCCGAAGAGGATCTACTCAAGACATATGAACTGGGAGTGAACTCATTTATCCAGAAACCCGTGACATTCGAGGGTCTTGTTCAAGTGATGAAGGCTATTAAAATGTACTGGTTTGAATTTGTGGTTTTACCATCAAAAGGGGATCAACGATGAACGAAGATGTAATTATACTGATGGCGGATGATGATGAAGACGACCGCATGATGGCCCGTGACGCGCTGGAAGAAGCCCGACTGCTTAATGAGCTCCATTTTGTGGAAGACGGTGAAGAGCTGATGGATTATCTCAAACGCAGGGGCGATTTTGAGAAATACAGAAATCGACCACTGCCGGGATTGATCCTGCTGGATCTGAACATGCCCAGAAAGGACGGTCGGGAAGCGCTTCGTGAAATCAAGGAGGATCCGGAGCTCAAGCGAATACCGGTGGTGGTATTGACCACGTCCAAGGCGGAGGAAGATATTTTCAAGACCTATAACCTGGGTGTCAATTCCTTTATTACCAAGCCGGTGACCTTTGAGGGACTGGTGGATGTGATGACCGTACTGGTCAAATACTGGATGCAGATTGTTGAACTTCCACCTGAATGCAGAGGCTGACTATGGACGAAGAAAAAATAAGAGTGCTGATTATAGATGATGACGAAGACGACTATGTGATTGCGGAAGAACTGCTGGAAGATGCTGAGGTGATCCACTTTGATATCGAGTGGGCAGATACTTATGAGAAAGGCCAAACCCTTATCCGAGAGGACAACCACGATGTCTACCTGATTGACTACCGGCTGGGCGGAGAGAGCGGTATGGATTTGATCCGCCAGGCGGTTGGACGCGGAATAAACAGGCCAATGATTCTTCTAACCGGGCAGGGGGATCATGAAATCGATCTGGAGGCTATGAAAAGCGGTGCTTCGGATTACCTGGTCAAGGGGCAGATTGACACTCAGCTGCTGGAGCGGTCCATCCGTCATTCCATTGAACGAAAGAACGCTGAACGGCGGATCAAGGAGTCAGAAGAAAAATTCAGGCTCCTCTTTGACAGGGTCTTTGATTCGATTTTTATGATCGATCTGGACGGCAACCTGGTGGATGCCAATCAGACCGGTCTTTCCCTGCTCGGGTATACCAGGGAGGAACTGATTAAACTGAATGTCAGGGATGTACATCCGCCGGAAGACCACGCGGAAGCGGCTCGGGTAATTAACGATGTGCTGAGAACGGGCACAGCTCATTCGGATGAAATCCGGTTGGTGACCAAGACGGGAAATATGGTGAGTATGGAGGTTGGGGGGGGGATTTTTGAAGTTCAGGGAAAACGCTTTATCATCGGAAGTTTTCGGGATATTACCGAGCGCAAGCGCATGCGCGAGCAGCAGCTTCACAGCGAGAAACTGGCCTCTGTGGGCAGTCTGGTCGGCGGGATCGCGCATGAACTTAACAACCCTCTGACTGCGGTGATCGGGTACGCGCAACTGCTCACCAGTTCGAGAAAAGAGGATCCGGATCTTGCCAAAAAATTCAAAATGATCGACGACTCGGCGCAGCGCTGTAAACGGATTATAGACAATCTGCTTAAATTCGCGCGCCAGACCAAAACCGCCCTGATAAAGACTCACGTGAATGATATTGTAGACAAATCCATTGAATTGGTCAATTATGATCTGCAAAAGAAAAATATCAGTGTTGTGACAGAGCAGGAAGAGAATCTGCCGGTCATTACCGCTGATCCGTATCAGGTTCAGCAGGTATTGATTAATCTGATGCAGAATGCCCGGGATGCCATGCTCAGTGTCTGCAACGAGGGGGAGATTCAGATATCCACCTTTGTACGGAATCAACATGTGGTCATCCGGCTGGCTGACAATGGCCCCGGAATCCCATCGGACATTGCCAAGCGGATTTTCGATCCCTTCTTCACCACCAAGGAGGTGGGCAAAGGAACCGGGTTGGGGTTGAGCGTTTCGTACGGAATTATCATTGATCATAACGGTGATCTGAAACTGATTGAGACCGAGGGTGGGGGGGCTGTATTTGAAATCGTCTTTCCGATTCCGATAACGAGTCAGTTGAATCAACCCGGAGAGCCGCAGCTTCCTGAATCAAAAGAAGGGGATCGTCTTGAGGGATTGAAGATCCTGATCATTGATGATGAAAATAACATTGTTTCGTTTATGAAAAGGTTTCTGGAGCATGAAGGCGCATCTGTGAATGCTGAAACAGACGCAGAATCAGCAAAAGAGGATATTACCGGAAACAAGTATGATGTAATTCTCTGTGACATTCGAATGCCCGGTACAGACGGGATTTCATTTTATGAATGGATTGAGGCCAATCACCCTGAGCAGAAAAAGGGATTTGTCTTTGCCACTGGCGACTCAGTTAACCCGCAGACCCGTGAGTATATCAAGACGTCAGGCTGTCCCGTTCTGCATAAACCCTTTGTGCAGAAGGAAATCTTAGAGGTCATCGGGCAGGTTCTTTCATAGATTGGAGACCGCTCTTTTAAGAGTGACAGTAGAAAGACGACGCCTTTTGAAAAGGAGGATTGAATGCGAAATGTGACAATTTGTATGTTTGTATTTTGCGGAATGTTTGGCTGGATCGGTTGTGGCGGAGGTGGAAGCAGTGGAAGCAGCTCCAGCGATGCCTCCGAGAATACGTCTCAGACTCAGGATTTCGGTTTTGAGGTGACAGTTTACAACTCGACTAAGGCGGCTGCAGGTACGACATTTTTTGTTTACAAGTATGTGGATCCCGACATTCTCTATGAAGTCGATATGAACGGCAATGTGGAGTGGAGTCTCCAGTTAAGTGATGCCCTTGGCTCTTCCCAGACTGAAGCCGAACTTTTGGATGATGGAACCATTTTGCTGTTGGTTTCAGCCTCGGGACTGTATAAGATCGATAAACAGGGAAACATTCTCTGGTCGTATTCCCAGCCGAATGTGAGTCATGATGCGGATCTGCTTGCCAATGGAAATATTATTCATGTGTTTGGTTTCTGGGATCTGAAAACAGATCCACAGGTTACGGAAATCGACAGTAGCGGCAACGTTAAATGGCAATGGTTTGCAGCGAATCTTTACGATGTTGCTCCGTACGGCAGCATTGATCCCATGGGAAGCGATAACCAGGGATGGTGTCATTCGAATGCTGTTACTCGTCTGAGCAATGGAAACACAATGATCAGCATTCGCAATTTTAATATGATTGTGACCGTGGATTCCAATGGAAATGAAGTGGATAAGATCGTGGATGTTGCCTACGGCCCTCACGATCCGCAGGTGCTGAGCAACGGCAATATCCTGGTTGCTTCACAGACTGAAACCGTTCACAAAGCCATTGAGATAGACACGTCCAAAAGTATTGTCTGGGAATACGAGTTTACATCCGTAACCGAATTTCCGCTGCGGGATGTGAACAAGCTGGACAATGGGAATATTCTGATGACCTGTGCCAACAAACTGGTAGAAGTAACGTATACGGACAAAGAAATTGTATGGCAGCTTGAACTGACCGGAGATCTGGCTCCTTCTGAGGGTCCGAGCAAAGGATTTTACAAAGCGGAGCGGATCAGCAACTGACAGCAAACAATACACGATGCTGCTGACAATGGAATCGGGACGTTCTCAGACGTTTACCACTTGCCGGATTTATTCTGTTTTGCCGTGGGATTCCCTTTCATGGATTCCAGGGACGCGTACAGGTCGTCATCCGGAAGCGGATGGTCCACCAGTTCTCCCTTGAGAAATTTTTCATAGGCACTCAGATCCATCAGACCGTGTCCGCTGTAATTCATCAGAATAACCTTTTCCTTGCCTTCCTCTTTGGCCTTTCGGGCCTGGTCAATTGTACAGGCAATTGCGTGGCTGGTTTCCGGTGCGCAGACCGTACCTTCAGTCTTCGCCCACATCAGGGCCGCTTCGTAGCATTGTGTCTGCGGAATCGCCCGTGGCGAGAAGAGTCCTTCCACAACGCACTGGCTGACCAGCGGTGCCATGCCGTGATACCGGAGGCCGCCGGCGTGAATCGGCGGAGGTACAAAACCGTGGCCCAGGGAGTGCATGGGCAGCATGGGAGTCATGCAGGCGGTATCGCCGTGGTCGTAGACAAAG
Source organism: uncultured Planctomycetota bacterium (assembly GCA_964524955.1). Classification (GTDB taxonomy): domain Bacteria; phylum Planctomycetota; class CAZGEP01; order CAZGEP01; family CAZGEP01; genus CAZGEP01. Next base: position 17,246 of record CAZGEP010000099.1, read on the forward strand.
GGTGCCCGGGTCAGGGTGGGGCAGGCCTCGGGTTCGGTCGGGATAATCTCCATATCGGTGCCATTAATTTTGTCCAGGGTAAAGGGAAAGGCCAGGCCCGCGAAATTGCTGCCTCCGCCCGCACATCCGATAACAATATCCGGCAATTTCTCCCCAGCCGCTTCAAGCTGTTTTTTGGCTTCCAGGCCGATAATGGTCTGGTGAAGCATGACGTGATTGAGTACGCTTCCCAGGGAATAACGGGTTTTGCCGCTTTCGTCCGCGACCGCTTCCTCAATGGCCTCGCTGATGGCAATCCCCAGGCTGCCGGGCGTCCGTTTCCAGGATGGCTCGGCCGGCTCGAGTTTCATTGCTGGGGCTGGCCACGCATTTTCCGCCCCAGACCGACATAAGGATTTTTCGGAAGGGTTTCTGGTCAAAGCTGATCCGGACCATGTACACTTTGCATTCCAGTCCGACCAGACTGGCGGCAAAGGAAAGCGCACTTCCCCACTGTCCGGCTCCGGTCTCGGTGGTCAGTTTCTCAATGCCGAATTCCTTGTTGTACCACGCCTGGGCGATCGTGGTGTTGGGTTTGTGACTGCCCGGGGGCGAGGTGTTTTCGTCCTTGTAGTAGATACGGGCCGGGGTGTCGAGCGCCTTTTCCAGGTAGATTGCACGGCGCAGCGGCGCAGGGCGCCAGCGGTACAGGATATTGAGTATGGGCTCGGGAATATCCACCCAGCGGTCGGTACAGGCTTCCTGTTCGACCAGGTTCATGGGAAATACCCGTGAAAGGTCTTCCGGGGATATGGGATCGCCATTTTGGTCTACGGGCGGCAGGAGCGGGCTGGGCAGGTCAGCCGCCAGGTTGTACCATTGTCTGGGAATGTCTGATTCGTTTAGGTGAATTTTTGCTTGCACCATTGGAGGTTTCCTTGCTGTATATGTAAGGTCCGTAGTTTGTTCGTTGTAACATCGTTGCGTTTATGTGTTTTACGTTGCAGGTTTAAATCAGAAAAAGACTGCATTTTCAGATCGGAAGAGCACACTCTGAATCC
>CAZGEP010000100.1:0-17992 GCA_964524955.1 uncultured Planctomycetota bacterium
TTTTTGTTGAGGACCTTTTCGACAATTTTTTCTCTGGGCAGAAGATTGATGTTGATTTTGATTGTTTCAAGCAATTGCGCGCACAGGCCGATGGCTACAACCAGCGACTGGTACTGGGATGTAATGGTGGCTGCGTCGGCTTCCGGTGCAATATCAATTCGGGAGGGTTTTTCGATTTTTTTGACAGGAACACCGATATTGTCTTTGAGAAAGTTGTCAATCGTGGGAATGCGGAACCCGGATCCGCAAATAAATATTTCATCAAAATTGGCTTTCTGGGTCTGTGAACGGTAATATCCGATGGAGCGTTGTATTTCGCCGACCAGATCTTTGAGCGGTGACTCAAGCACTTTGAAGATCTTCTTGGATTGATCGGATTCGGAAAGGTTCTTCTTGAGGTTTTCGGCTTCGTCATACGGCATTTGGAATTTCTGCTGCAGTGCTTTGGTGATGTTGTCTCCGGTAACTGGTAGAAACCGAGGAAAGAATTTTCCCTTGTCAATGATCATCAGATCCGTGACCTTGGCACCGGATTCCAGAAGAATAACGGACTTGTTCGAGATGTCCAGATCAGCGGACGCGTAATTGAGCAGCGCGTTCGGACTGGTCTGGATGATGTCCGGGTTGATGCCGATGCTGTAGAATATATCCAGAATCGGCTGAATGCTGCTGCGCCGGACCGCAAAGAGTGCCACATCAATTTCCTCCGCGCTCTGCATGCTTTCTTCAAAAACATAATAGTCCCATATGACCTCATCAATGGGAAATGGAATCTGCTGCCGTGCTTCAAATTTAACGATCTCAGGTATTTTTCCCGGATCCACAGGGGGGAGCTTGAGAAATTTATTGAAGACAACGATTGCATGGCCGGAGATAGCGGTGGCGATGTAATCGTTTTTGCGGATTTCCTTTTCCTGCACCAGCCGGACCAGTGCCTGAGACAACGCGGCTTCAGGTGACACGTCCTGAGCAGTCTTTTTGTCAACAGGAATAATGACGCTGTCAATAATTTCAAGTCCGTCGCCGGCCTTGCGCATCTGTACCGCTTTTATACTGTTGCTTCCAACGTCGATTCCCCAGTAGGAGGCTTTCATGGACAGTGGTCTCCTTATCCTGTTCCGGAAATAAAGGGTTAGTGTTTAATTCCTTTATATGGTATACCTTATCCTTGCAAAGTCAAGAGAAATATTCGTTCTGTGCGGACTTTGGTGAAGTTTTTCAGTCCGGGATGATTTATTTTAGCTTGGGACTGAAATCAGGCAGGGCGTTTTTGGGATAATCCCGGATATTTTTTCGCAGCCTTCGGATCAGATCTTCTGTAAATGCTTCGGATTGTATCATTACGGAAACTTCGTGGTTTTTTTTCAGCGCCGAATACGTTAAGTTGTGCGAACCGATAAATACCGTACGGTTGTCAATGATAAACAGCTTGGAATGCGTTGTGCGTTCCTTGTCATCAAGGAATACGCGGACCTTGTTCTTCTTCAGCCACTTGTACGCGTTTTCACTCTTGATGACCGGATCTTTGCCGGCATTCTTTTTCCAGAATTCAATGTTGTGATCAATCACAACTGTGGTCTTGACTCCTCTGGAGGCTGCATTGGAAATGGCTTTGAGTATTGAAAAGACCGGTCCTCGGGGATAGTTGGGATCTGCGTCTGCCAGGTAGATGACCGCGTATATGCTTGAGTTGGCAGCGTTCAGTTCCCGAAGAAGAGATGGTGCGTACATTTCATCAACAAGCGGTATACAGGTCGGTGGTCGGGTCGGACCGGATTTTGCACCGGGCAGGAAAAACCAGAGAAAAAGCGCTGCAGCGGCAGTCACAACGAGCAGCCGCTGCAGGCTGAAATTAAGCATTCTTGAGATTTTCGACAACCATATCTCCCACTTCTGATGTGGTTTTACCCATTTTTCCGGCAGAAAGGCTGTCCAGCTTTTGAATGGTTTTCTTTACACTGTCTTCAATCGCAGCAGCCGCCTTGGTTTGACCAAGGGTTTCGAGTATCATCTGCGCTGAACATATTGCCGCAAGTGGATTTATGACATTCTGACCGGTATACTTGGGTGCGGATCCGCCAATGGGCTCAAACATGGATGTTCCCTTTGGGTTGATGTTGCCTCCGGCGGCAATCCCCATTCCGCCCTGAATCATGGCCCCAAGGTCTGTGATAATGTCGCCAAACATATTACAGGTTACAATTACGTCAAACCATTCCGGATTTTTTACCATCCACATACAGGTGGCATCCACATGCGCATAATCCCGTTTGATCTCCGGGAATTCCTTTTCCCCGATTTCATTGAATGCTCTGAACCACAGGTCATGGGCGAATGTCAGAACATTGGTCTTGGCGCACAGCGTCAGTGTATTCTTTTTGGCTCGCTTCTTTGTGTATTCAAAGGCGTATCTAAGGCAGCGCTCAACACCCTTGCGTGTGTTACACATAATCTGTGTAGCCACTTCATTGTCCGTGTCTTTATACTGAATACCACCCATGCCTGTATACAAGCCTTCGGTGTTTTCGCGTACAACAACAAAGTCGATGTCTTCCGGTCCCTTGTTTGCCAGCGGAGTTTCAACGCCGGGGTAAAGTTTTACCGGTCGAAGGTTTATATATTGATCCATGGCGAATCTCAGTTTCAGGAGAATCCCCTTTTCCAAAATTCCGGGGGCAACATCCGGATGGCCGATGGCGCCCAACAGGATAGCGTCGAAATTCCGCAACTCATCAATTGCACTGTCTGGAAGCGTTTCACCGGTTTTTTTGTAGCGCTCACCACCAAAATCATATTCCTGTGATTCATATTTAAAACCGAAAACATCTGCTGCAGCCTGCAGAACTTTTACCGCTTCTGTCACGACTTCCGGGCCGGTTCCGTCACCGGGGAGTAAAGCGATTTTATGCATAATGGTCTCCTTGGAATTAAAAGGGGTTAAAAAAATGGGATTATAACACGGGTGGCGTATATATCAAACATAAATTGAGAAATTCCCGTGGGTTTTGCCGTTACGAGGTATCGTATTTTTTTAAAATTTTTCGCCTTGACAAAGCGCATTTATGTGCTAATATATTACAATTTTGCTATATGTAACCTTCTTTTTTGTAAGGCCTTCAATCCGGGAAGGAACTTCGTGGGCGGACATATACCGGAAGACGTCATAAAAAGTGTTATTGAAGCAACGGATATTGTAGCCCTTATTAACGAATACGTGCCTCTGAAACAGGCCGGCAGTTATTTCAAAGGTGCTTGTCCTTTTCATCAGGAAAAGACACCTTCTTTTTTTGTTTCTCCGCAGCGTCAGACCTTTAAGTGTTACGGTTGTGGCGTCAGTGGTAATTCCATTTCATTTATTATGGAATGGGAGAAATTGAATTTTCCGGAAGCGGTCAGGCTTCTGGCTGATCGTACGGGAATTACCGTACGCGAGACAGCCGAGACCGGTGTCCGAAAAAGTATTAACAAGATTGTCTTTGGTATAAACAGCTGGACGTTAGATCATTATAAGGGCAATCTGCAAAAGCCGGAAGGCAAACGCGCTCTTTCATATTTGATAAAACGTGGATTCACACAAAGCACGATCCAGCGGTTTCAGCTGGGTTTTGCTTTGAATTCCAGAGATACATGCCTTGTTCAGGGAGAGAAGAATGGATTTGCTGCTGAGAACATGATCCGTGCTGGTGTGGTTGGAGAAAAAGACGGCAGGCGATTTGATTATTTCAGAAATCGTCTGATGTTTCCAATCATTGATATGCGGCAGCGGGTTTGCGGTTTCGGCGGGCGGGTGATGGACGACAGCCAGCCCAAATACCTGAATACCCCTGAAACGCCTGTTTTCAAAAAAAGCAGCCTTTTTTATGGACTGAACGAGGCTAAGAAAAGTATACTAAAGCGCAAGATATTAATAATCACTGAAGGATATACGGATGTGATTATGCTTCATCAGTATGGATTTGATTGTGCGGTGGCCACGCTGGGTACATCACTCACCGAGGAACACACGCGCAAGATCAAGACCACAGGATGTGAAGCGTATATGCTCTTTGACGCAGACAGTGCGGGACAAAAGGCGATGATGAGGAGTTTCAGACTTTTCATTCAGGCCGGCGTAAATTCAAAAGCCGCTATTCTGCCGGAAGGATTTGATCCCTGTGATTATCTCCAGAGATTCGGCAAAGAAGGAATGCGGAAAATTCTTAATAACGCGATCCCTGTCTTTGACTACTGTCTGATTCCCTTTCACCGGGCCAAAAGCCAGGGTGAAATGGAAAAGGCATCGGAAGTACTCAACCAGGTCATTGAGCTTTGCGCTGAAATCAGCGATGCTGTTTACCGGGGTATCATTATACAGAAGGTTTCGGAAGAAGCCGCCATCCCGGTTGCCGACATTGCGGATAAGATACAGAAGATTGTTCAAGACAGAGAAAAGAGAGAACAGTTTCAGTCCGAGAGAAATGGGAATGTCCGGACCCAGAAACCGGATGATACGATAACCGCTGAGCATGGTGTGCTTGCCATAATCATGCAGAATCCTGAGTTCAGGCAGCGAGTCAGTGAAGAATTCTCTGAGGAGGATTTCACCGACCGTATCAACCGGCAGATTTTCAACCTGATGCGCTTGTATGCGGGAGACAAACGAGAAGGCCTTCATCATTATATTATGAATGAGGCAAAAGACCAGACCGTCTCCTCGCGCGTTACCCGATTTATGGAGGAAACCTTCACAGACCGGGAAGCGTATTTTAATGACTGCCTGCAGTACCTGCGGTCCAGGCGTGAGCAGAAACGGCGTCAGGATTTTACGGGCAAGCTGAGCAGTATTCGCAGAAATCAGGATGAAGATGCAGAGAAAGATTATTTGGATAAATATTTGGAATCTAAACGTAAAGAACATAAATAATTTTTTCAGAAAATTGGTGATAAACTGAAATGATACCCGAGAAAACGCTGCAAAGCATTCTTAAAATAGCCAAGAAGCGTAAGACTCTTACATACGAAGAAATGAACGATCTCCTTCCGGATGAGTTTATCGCTCCGGAAGAAATCGACGAACTGCTCATGCGGTTTGATGAAATGAATGTTGAGCTGGTGGACAAGGCGGATACGGAAAAAATTGAGGAGAGCGAAGAGGGCGAAGCGGAAGAAACCGAAAATGCCATCAAGGAACTGAGCGAAGAAAGCAAGAAAAACAAAACCAATGACTTCTACGATTCCATACGGATGTACCTCGCTCAGATGGGAGAGATCCCACTGCTCTCGCGGGATCAGGAAATTATTCTCGCCAAGAAAATTGAACTGGCCAGCAAGCGGTTCCGTAAGAAACTGCTGGAATCCACCCTGGTTGCGGAAAAAGTCATCAAGCTCGTTGAAGGTCTTGCTCTGACACAGGACATTTTTGATCGGACCGTGAAAGCCACATGCGAAGTGCCGGTAAATCGTGATATTTACGCGCGGAAAGTTCGTGAAAATATTACTACCGCACGTAAAATCATCCAAAACAACAGGGGTGACTTTCAGAGCATTGTCCAGAACAATCTGAAAAAAGAAGAAAAAATCGCTTACCGAAAAAGCATCCGCGAACGCCAGCGCAAAGTGGCCAGACTGCTGGAAGAAATCTGTATCAAAACGAGTAAACTGGTTCCCTTTATGCAGGACCTGGAAAAGGCTGATTCCCGAATTCGGAATATCAACACCTCCATTGACCGGTTTAATTCGGAGAAGAACGCAGAGAAAAAAATCGTAAAACTCAAAAAGAAGGCGGAGAGAGAAGAACTGCGGATCAACGAACCCCAGGACAAGCTTGCCGAGAGAATCCGGTTGCTGAAAAAGCGGTTTAATGATTACCAGAACGCCAAGCAGGAACTGTCGCGCGGAAACCTCCGTCTGGTTGTCAGTATAGCCAAGAAATACCGTAACCGCGGAATGCCCTTTCTCGACCTGATCCAGGAAGGCAATACCGGACTGATGAAAGCCGTTGAGAAATACGAATACCGAAGAGGATACAAATTCAGCACCTATGCCACATGGTGGATCCGTCAGGCCATCACCCGAGCTATTGCGGACCAGGCACGAACCATTCGGATTCCGGTTCACATGATTGAGACCATTGGAAAGCTGCGAAAGGCACACAAAGACATCGTACAGAAAGAAGGACATACGCCCACGATTGAAGAAATCGCGCAGGAAGCCAATATCTCCATTGAAGAATCCCGGCGGGTACTCAAGAATTCCCGCAGGCCGATTTCTCTGGACCGACCGATTAACGAAGACGAAGACACCTTTTTCGGAGATTTCATTGAAGACAAGACCATCGGATCGCCAGCCAACCTTGCCTCCTATGAAATGCTCAAAGAAAAACTGGACAAAGTCATGAGTACCCTGACGTTCAGAGAACGGGAAATTATCAAGCTCCGATACGGATTGGGTGACGGGTACCGGTATACACTGGAAGAGGTGGGACAGAAGTTCAATGTAACACGAGAACGCGTGCGGCAGATTGAAGCCAAGGCAATCCGAAAACTTCAGCATCCTGTACGAAGCAGAAAACTCGAAGGATTCCTGGAGGACACAATTGAGATTTAGATTGAGCCGAACACAAGAAAGAGAGCAGGTGAATGGAGAGAACTACCGAAAAACTGCTTGAATTGCAGACAGTGGATGTTGCGGTCAGTCAATTACGTCTGAAACTGAGAGACAATCCGCTGAAGCTGAACTCGAAAAAGGGAGCCGTACAGAAGGCAGAAGAGAAAATAAAAGAGATTCAGGAGAGAATCAAAGACCAGCAAAAAAACATCGACCGCGTCAACCTGGATATCCAGGAAAAGGAAGAGGACATCCGGCAGCACAATGCCAAACTCTTTGCCATCAAGAAGAACGATGAATTTGCTGCACTCAAAGCGGAAATCGGAAAACTCGAAGACGCCTTATCCGCTTTTGAGGACAACGTACTGGCTGAGATGGAGAAAATGGAGACCACCCGGGAAGAGCTTAAGCAGGCTGAGGATCGCCTCAGTCGGGTCAAACAGGATTACTTTGATTTTGAGAAACAGGTCGAAGCAGAAAACAACGAGCTGGAGAACCGGCTCAAGGACAAAAAAGCCGAGCGAAGAAACCTGGCGGATCAGATTGAGGATAAAGAAGCTCTGGAAACCTATACCCGTCTTTTTGAACGTCTTGAGAAAGAAGGGAATGCTGTTGTTCCTGTTGTCAAGGGCAACTGCAGCGGATGCTTTATGAAGGTGCCCGCTCAGGTTGTCAGTGACATCATGATGGAAAACAAGATCGTTTTCTGCAAAAGCTGTTCGCGGATCATTTATCTCGACGATCACGTAGAATAACAAACAGGGTCGGGCAGTTGCGGAATACATTCTGTGTTTCGAGGAAAGTCCGGTCACCGCAGGGAAGGGCGGTCCATAACGTGGACCGGGGGCGACCCCAGGGAAAGTGCCACAGAAAATATACCGTCAGTCTTTGGCTGATAAGGGTGAAAAGGTGCGGTAAGAGCGCACCGCTCTGATGGTGACATCAGAGGCAGAGTAAACCCCGCCCGGTGTAAGGCTAAACAGGGATAACGCGTGTCCCGCGCTCACTCCCGGGTAGGCCGCTTGAGCCTTTCGGCAACGGAAGGCCCAGATAAATAACTGCCGCCATGCAAATGGATACAGAAACCGGCTTATGGCCCTGTTTTTTTAAGAGAAAATGTTCGGATTGCAGCAAACGCGATTCGAACATTTTTTATATACCCAAGCGTTCCGGAGTCGCGGGAAAGAACCCCAGAAATGTCATAAGACAGGAGCATACCCATGGCCTCAATCAATTTGCCAACATTCCAACAGGCAGTACGCAGCAAAGACAACGACCGCATTGAAACCTGCTGGCTCGAGCTGCTCGAAGAAAGACCCATTGCCGCTGACCACGGACTCCGCATGCTGGAGAGTATGGTATCCGCAGGCCAGAAAGCGTCGGCTGCCGACTTTGCAGAGCTGCTTGAGAATGAACTCATGGACACCGAACGTTTCGAAGAAGCCCTTGCGGTTATCCTGCTTCACAAGGACATGATATCAGATACATTCGACCTGTGGGATCGTTACGTCCAGTGCATGAAAGCGGTTTACGGTGAACGCCACAACCAATTCAGTGAATGCCTGAGTCAGGCAATGGCGAAAGATTCCGGTGATCGGAATTTGTCGGACCTTGCAGACCGGATGGATAAACTCATGTTTTATGCACCAGGTGAAGTTGTCCACCATCACAGCCGGGGGCTAGGAATCGTAAACTGTCTGCAACCGGAAGACCATGGAGTTGTCGTGGACTTTACAAGCAAGCCGGGCCACCGATTTGATCTGGATCTGGCCATAAAGGCCTTGACCAAAGTTGCGGACGGAAGCCTGATGGCTCGTGTGGCCCGTGATCCGGAAATTGTAAGACAGCAGGCACACGATGACCCGGCCGCAGTTATCCGGTCTGTGCTGGAAACGAGTAACGGTGAACTGACATTACGTGAACTGCGCGCCAAACTGACAGACCTGGTCCTTACGGACGATGAATGGTCTAAATGGTGGCAGAAGGCACGTCCCCGGCTGGTTACAGATCCCATGGTTGAAATGTCCGGCCGGAACAACAAGACCCTTCGGCTTCGCAAGCAAGCCGTGGATCCTGTTCAGGCCGTACTGGAAAAGGACAATTCCGAAGACGAACCTGCCGAACGCGTAGACCAAATGCGGCGATTATTTACAACCATTCCGGAGCCGGGAAAATATTCGGAATCTGTGGGCAAATTTGTTGAGGTTATGCTTGATTGGGTTCGGCAATGGTCGGAAACCAATCCTGGTGCAGCCTTCTGCGCCTGGAAGCTCGCTCAAACCGCAAGTGCTGCTTCGACCACGGGGGTGGAAGATCCTGCGTTACCCGTGCCGTCAGACGTATCGCACGCCTGCAAGTGGCTGAACGACATGCGTATTGCATCCCAGGTGGAAGCTTTTCTCGACTGGCTGGCCGGACTGAAACCCGAAGTGGCCGGGACGCTGTTGCCCGTGATGCTCAAGTCCGGTCCAGACGCAGCGCGGCAGATCGCGCTCAAACGTTTGTCCGCAGACAATTCAGATAGACTTCAAAAGAACGTTCAAGAGATTGTGGACGATTTTGAAAACGCTTTGCCGGCGTTTCTCTGGATATGTTCACACGTTGCGCGCGACAAGATCAAACAACCGGAAGGTCAAACCTGCGCAGCACTATACGAGCATCTGCTCCAGGTCCTGCAGGGGTTGCAGGCCGGTCGCTTTACCGACAACACAACCCTGCGCGAATCCCTGGTGTCCACAACCAAGAACCTGCTGATGGACGAACGGCTGGTTATTCGGGCCCTGAAGGACGGCACAGAAGAACAGATTGGTCAGATGCGCGTGTTGAGTACCCGGCTGCGGGATGCCGGCAGTGCCATCCAGGAAACCCTGGAACACCATATGGTTACCGAACGTCCGGAAATACTGGCTGTCGAAGCCCGGATCCAGCGTAAGAAAAATGCTATCTGGACCACGCGGGAGGGGTTGAACAACCGGAAAAGTCAGCTTCGAAAAATCGTGGAAGAAGATCTGCCCCAGGCCGGTAAGGAAATGGGCGAAGCCGCCCGGTTCGGAGACCTGAGCGAAAACTCCGAATTCGAAGCGGCGCGTGAAGAACGTTTTCGCCTGGCGGATGAAGCCAAAGCCATTGAAGCGGAAATCGAAAAGGCGTATGTTCCGACCGCTGATGATATTGATACAGACATTGTTGGATTCGGCACTCGGGTTCACACCGTACGCCGCAGTGACAAAGACGGAACACAAGAGGAAATTGTTTATGACATTCTCGGACCATGGGACAGCGACCACCTGGAAGGAATTATATCCTACCTGACCCCGGTTGCCCGGGGACTGACAGATGCATGCGCTGGAGAAGAACGCACCGTGGAAATCGACTCCAGGAAAATGAATTATCGCATAGAAAAAATCGAGATTTCCCCGGCCTTTATGCAGAAGATGTGAGACTTAAATTAGTTCTTAATGTCATAAATGTTTAATCCTGTTGAGTGTTGAAATTATTGGAAAACAGGTGTCCTCAAAGGTTGATTTAATTATATCCATACACTCTCTGCAGCAGTTGTCATTAGGAAAAACGATGCACTCAATTTTATCTTTGTTATTTCTTAGATTTAAATATCTTTCCTGGTTCCTGCATTCCAAGTCTTGACTATTTTCCAAGTTATCATTATCAACAATTCTCCACTCCATGTCTTTGTAGTGGTTCAAGTTTTCGTCATCAATGGTACTATCGTGCATTTCTTTGACAAAACTATTAATTATTTTGTTATTATGTTCATTTTTATATTCTTCATAAAATGTTGGAGTGACGTAAAAAGCTGTATTTCCATAATTTTTAATAACAAAAGAATTGTTTTGTCTTGAGTAAATGCCACCTGTTATTGTGTTGAGTCTTGGTTGATCAAAACAATTGTGAACGGTATAAATTTCTATTGTTTATAATCCCCTTCCTTTTTTCTGCTTTTATCTTTTATTCTGTCAATCCCGTCAATCCTGTCTAATATTTTTTGCAGCTCTTTTATATATTATAAGAATTTCCGACAGTAAATGGATCAAAAATATGCCTGCGGCTATCGTTATTCATAAGATCAGGTATCTATAAACTGTCGATATCGATACCGATAGCGATATCGGGAAAGATGTTTTTCTTTAAGCCATCGACCCTCGACTATCGACTGTAGTCCTCCGGTTTTTCGATGTTGTGTACCTTCATGTCCCGATCGATTCTGCGGATGAGTCCTTTGAGGACTTTGCCTGGACCGAATTCAATCACAGTGTCGGGTGCGGTATGATCGCGGATGCATTCCACGCATTCCACCCATCGGACCGGCGAGGTCAGCTGTTTGAGCAAGGCATTGCGGATGGCAGCGGGATTGGTCTGGAGACCGGCCAGTGCGTTGGAGAGTACGGGCAGTTTCGCGGTCTGGAAATTAGTTGATTCCAGGGCCTGTTTCAGGTTGTCTGCTGCGGGTTGCATCAGGGGGGAGTGAAACGCACCGCTGACGTTGAGTGGGATCACCCGTTTGGCGTCTATGGCTTTTGCGGCTTCAGAGGCGGCGTTCACTCCTTCCGGAGTTCCGGATATGACGATCTGCTGTGCGGAATTGATATTCGCGGGCCAGACCCCCTCGATGCTGCTGCAGATTTCTTCCACAGCCGCACGGTCGAGACCAATGACACTGGCCATGGTTCCGGTGTTTATGTTTGCAGCTTCTTCCATGGCTTCGCCTCTTTTCTTGACCAGAAGCACGGCCTCTTCAAAGGAGAAAACGCCGGCAGCAGCACAGGCCGTATACTCGCCCAGGCTCAGTCCGCCGACCGCAACCGGTTCGATGTCTGGACATTGCTGCTTGATCAGATCAAAGAGGGCCCAGGAAAAGGTGAAGATACAGGGCTGAGAAAAACGGGTGGTGGAAAGTTTGTCTTCGGGCCCGTCCAGGCAGAGGCGCTGGATGTCAAATCCGCAGATATCAGATGCTGTGCTGAAACACGTTGCTGCTTCCGGAAAGGTATCAAGGATATCCTTTCCCATGCCTGTGTACTGTGCTCCCTGTCCGGGAAAAAGCAATACAGCCTTCATTATTCCTCCTTGCTCCAGTTGGTGATGTCGTCTTCGGTTCCGGACTGGCGGTCCGGGCCATTGGACCAGATATCGTATTTTTCCTGGTTGTTGGTTCCGGGTTGCAGATAATTGTAATCCTTTTCCCATGGATCTTTGGGAATAGAGTCCATGTACTTGGTCCAGCCGTCGTAACTGACCTCACCACCGGCCGGCTTGGTGGTCAGGGCCTTGAGTCCCATATCCGTGCCCGGATACTTACCGTTATCCAGTTTGAACTGGTCCAGCGAGGATGAGAACTCTTTAATTTGAGCTTCGGCAGCTGCTTTGTTTGCCTTTACGATGGCATTCATAACATTGTTTCCAACAATACCGGCAAGCAGGCTGATAATCATAATAACAACGAGCAGTTCGATCAGTGTAAACGATTTCCTGAAATTAATATGTATCTTCATGTCCAAGTCCTCCTGAAAAAGTTTATTGGATGCTTGCTGACAGGTTAAGTATCGGCAGCAGTACACCCAGAATAATAATTGCCACAACACCGGCCATGGCAAGGATCATGATCGGTTCCAAGGCGGAAACCAGTTTTTGTGAAGCGATTTCAATCTCCATGTCATAGGCTTCGGCAATACGGTCAAGCAGTTCTTCCAGATTGCCGCTGCGTTCTCCCACGGAAATCATGTACCCGACGACAGGCGGAAAAATTCCGCTGGCCTTGAGCGGGGTGGAGATGTCTGCGCCTTCCACAATCCGGTTTCGGACTTCGATCAGGGTATTGGAGACCACCACATTATCCACAACGGTTTCCACGATTTTCAGTCCCTCAATGGCTGGAATACCGGTTTTAAGCAGTGTGGCAAAGGTGATAGCGAATCGCGAAACCACACTCTTTTTAAACAAGTCTCCAATCAGCGGCAGATTCAACATCATTTTATCCTTGATTGCCTTTCCCTTCTCTGTGTTCAGTAGAAAGGAAAAGAGGTAGAGCAGGCCGATGGCTCCGGCAGCGGCAAATATGCCGTAGGAGACCAGGAAGTCGCTGATGCTTTTGAGCGCCAAGGTGATAAAGGGGAGTTCCTGTCCCTGTTTCTCAAGCATTTTGGTGATTTTAGGCAGAATGAATACAAAAACGACCACCATGATGATCATGGACATAAAGAGCAGTACAACCGGGTACGCGAGAGTGGCGCGAATCTTATTTTCCACCTGATGGCGTTTATAAGTATAATCCGACAGACGCTCCAAAACCAGGGGAAGGGTACCGCTGGCTTCACCGGCCTTGATCATGCTGATGTAGAGCGGAGAAAAATAATACGGGTGATTTTCCAGGGCTGCGCCGAATGAACTGCCGTGACTGAGCGCTTCACGAATATCCCGGAATGCCTTTTCCACGCTTGGGTTCTCAATCTGATCGATCAGGACCTGTATGGAATCCGTAAGTGGTATGCCGGACTTGAGCAGGGTGGAAAGCTGACGGGTGATGTTGGTGATTTCTGTGTCTTTTCCGCGCTTGAACATTTTTAGCAGAGACATGGCTTTCTGCTTGCGCTTGGCCGTCTTGATTTCCGATGTGTGGATTTCCATCTTGCGGAGCTTGTTTCTCGCTTCGCGCGGCGTATCCGCTGTAATCACGCCTTCAACGTTGACGCCCCTGTCATCAATTCCCTTGTATTCAAAAACCGGCATAATGGTATCCAAAAAATAAACACAGAACAAACAGATTATATCTATTTAATTCTATTAGTCAATACGAGTTAGAGAGGCGTTTGGGTTTAAAATTATCCACGGTAGACTGCAAAGCCGATGTATCCGGCATAGGCGGTAAGAAAGAGCGCTGCTTCCCAGCGGTCCAGCTTCTGTCTCTTGCCCGTAAACATAAAGATAAAGAGAAAGAGCGATGCAACACTCATCAGAACCGCATCCGTATTCAGCGAATTCTTGACCGCCAGGGGCTTGATGGTAGCAGCGGAACCCAGAACAAGAAAGGTATTAAAGATATTGGACCCCACAACATTTCCGACCGCGATATCGTGTTTGCCCTTTAAAACGGATGTAATGGATGCCGCAACCTCCGGAAGAGACGTGCCCACCGCCACAATCGTGATACCGATCATCTCTTCGCTGATCCCGAATTCCTTGGCCACGGTCACGGCGTTGCTGACAATCAGATGTCCGCCGTACAGCAGTCCGCCAAGTCCGCCGATAATCATCAGCACGGAGGTCGTCATGCTTTTCTTTGATTCCTCGGCCACGGCCAGTGGAGGTTCTTTTGCCGCAAAGAACATATACACAAGATATGCGATAAAACAGGCAATCAAAACAAGGGCCTCCACGCGCAACACTACAATATGTTTAGATGGATCATTGAAGAAAAAGAGCATTACGGCAAGCAGGATCGCTGCAAACAGACAGAAGGGGATTTCCTTCCAAACCGTACCTTTTTTGATGGAAATCGGTACAATGATTCCAGTGATACCCAGTACCAGGCACAGGTTGGCGATATTGCTTCCGATTACATTTCCCAGTGCAATACCGCTGTTTCCTTTTACCGAAGAAATAACACTCACAATAAGTTCCGGGGCTGACGTTCCCAGTGCAACAATCGTAAGCCCAATAACAATATCCGACACATTGTATTTACGCGCGACCTGCGAAGATCCCTTAATAAGGATATCTGCACCTTTTACCAGCAGAACAAATCCCACCACGATAAAGACAAAGTTCAGTATCATCTCTTTCCTTTCACTTGGATATGTCCAGTACAGTAAGGATAGATTCCGCCCGGTTCCGGGTCGAGTGATGTGCGCGCACATGGCGCATCACTTCTTTTCGGTAATCGGTTCGGTCAGTATTTAAAATAGCGTTCACTGCATCCGGCAATTCCTCCGGGCAGGTAAAGGTGAACGGCTGCAGGGAGTTGTCCGGAAAAAGTGTTTGCATGTCGGACGCGGGATCCGTGAGTACAACGCCACCGGCCGCGCAGATATCCAGGATTCTGGGATTAACCGCAGAGGAAACCTGCATGAAATTGACGTTCAGGTTCAGACGCGAACGCCCGTAAATCTCCGGAAGCTGTTCCGGAGAGATCAGACCCTTGTACTCGTTTTCGTTGATGGCATTGGATTCCAGCCAACCCCTGTCTCCGAAAACCTGAATCGGCATGCCGGCATCTGTCAGGGTTTTTACGCAGCTGATTCGAAATGCAGCAGTAATACACATATCCAGAATATACCTGAGATAGTATGCCTGAAAGGGAAAGGCGGAAGAAATCCGATCGATTCCATCTGTGAGGGCATCTTGATTCTCCCGCAGAAACGCATACAGCCGGATAACGTCTCCATTACATTGCAATCCATTGGCAAGTGTTTCCGTGTGCTTCAGTCGGATATCGCAAAGAAAGTTTCGCAGAACATTCAGATTTTGTTTAAGGGGCTGGAAGCGGCTTTGCCCGACAAGAGTGATTTCCATGTCCGGAGCCCACGGCGTGCAATCTGTAAACCGGATCAGTGCTCCGGGAGGTACCCATTGTGCCAACGGATCAAACGCATTCATCATGTCTCTGGCAAAGACGATATTTGTGCGCGGAGATTCGTATCGCTGGATATCAATGCAGCTGGAAACATTCGGACGATCCCACCACCAGTTGACTACCCGGCTGTCCAGATAGAGTTCAGAAACAATGGGTTCCTGCGCACCGGCGGTTTCCAGCAGACATCGGTTTCGAAACAGAAGTACTTTTGATGGTCGGCTGCTCAGGGCTTTCAGACTCTTTAAACGAACTTCAGGTGTCCAGTCAGCGAAGTGATCCGGAACGCGATGGAGATTCACGCCAATGCCCAGTCGGGCAAGCGCATGGGCCAGGTCATTGAAAATCCGGCAGTTGGGACTGATCACAGTGATGTCGGATTGAAATGAGGATACACGTCTGCGCAGGGGCATGAGTTTGGAATGCATGGTGGCAAAGAACAGGCAGGACTTGTTGATTGCGGTATAAAACGTTTTGCACAGATCAAATGAACCGGAATTGATAAATCGAATCGATTGGCCGTCCAGCTGGAGTCGGTTAAGTGAGCATGAAACATCGTGAAGGCTGACGTCCTCCAGAGCGGTAAGGGAAACATTCGGAACCATGATTCTCAGCTGTCCGGAGGATATGGCCTGGCTCAAATCACGTTCAGTCAGAACGTGTATCAGCAGTGCCGGTTCTTTCTCAATGACGATCACGTGCGGCTGTTTTTGTTTGAGAATGTTCTCCAGCAGGATTCCGTTGCCAATGCCCAGCAGAACACGAATTGCATTGGGTGCGGTCGGCATGTTCCCCGGGGACGGATCCAGTACGCGCAGCTGTTCGCCGGAATCGCTATGAAGTATGAGCGCGCCGTCCGGTTCCGTCTGAACCGCCGGTAGACGACTGCTCCGCAAAGCAATTTCGTCAAGCAGGTGCGCTGTTTCCGGGCAGGTCACTGTGAGTGCCGCACGGTTGACTTCAAAGACAGGATTGGAGACATCAAGCTTTAGTGATTTCAAGGGCAGTACTTTTCCAGATGATTGCGTGTCCAGGAGTTGAGGAGCGGATCATTGATCTCGTCCATCCAGGCAATCATGCGTTCTTTAAGACGGTTCAGTTCCGGCAGTACGGCTGGATCGTTCGCGCGGTTATGACGCTCTCCCGGATCGTCCTGAATATCATAAAATTCCGGCCGTTCTGTCGCATGGTAGACCAGTTTGTAGCGGCGGTCGCGGATTACCCGGGTACTCCACAGTCCCATCTGACACCCTTGATACATGCTCAGGATATCTGTGCGTGCGGGTTCTTTGCCTGTTCCCGCAGCACTTTCAACCAGGTCGCGACCGGTGAATTGATCCGGAATCGGGCTGCCGGCTGCGGAGAGCAGCGTGGATGCGATATCAATCGAATGACTGATAAAGTCTTCGCAGCAGATGCTGGACGGGATTGCACCGGGCATACGCATGAGCAGGGGAACACGTATGATATCATCATACCCGCAGAAATGCTTGTCCATCATGCCGTGTCCGCCGCAGAAGTCACCGTGATCCGTGGTGTAGATGACCAGGGTTTCCTGCTTGAGATTCAGCTGATCAAGGGTGGTAAGAATACGCCCCAGCTCATGGTCCAGCTGGGAGATGACGCCCAGGTAGCGGCTTACGACTGGAGCCCACTGATCCCATGTCCACCCCCGGATATTCCAGCGAAGCTGCTGGAGTTCCTGAATATACGGTTTGCCTTCAAGGGAATCTGGAAAACTTGGCCAGGGTGGAACCGATTGTGGCGGATACATACTGTTGTACGGTTCTGGAGGCAGACAGGGCAGGTGCGGTTCGGATGGATCCCAGCGTACAAGGAACGGTGTGTTCGATGACGCGGCGCGGGTCATCATTCGGATGGCATGATCCGCTCCCCACGCCAGACGGCTTTCTTCCGGTTTTACGGGATCGCATTCTCCGAACCAGCCGTTGACACGCTGAAGCGGGGGAAGATCTTTTTCCGAACGCCACGCACTGTACGCGTTTTCCGGAATAAATTCATCCACACCGTATGCGTCCGGGTTCTGTGGGGTTTCCTGATGAAACTTACCCACATATCCAAGCCAGTACCCCGCGTCTTTGAGCAGGGGATAGATGGTTGTTATGCTGTCGCGGATCGGCCGGAAACTTTCGGTTCCGGGAATATTTATGCAGCCGTGCTGCGTGGGCCAGAGGCCTGTAATCAGGGAGGCTCTTGCCGGAGAGCAAATGGGAGAAGGGGTAAACGCATTGCGAAACGTAACACCTTCAGATGCGAGGCGGTCCAGATTAGGAGTCGTAAGAACCGGATGTCCGTTGCACCCAAGGCAATCAAAACGGTGCTGGTCGCTGTGGATAAGGAGTATATTCGGTTTTTTCATAGAAAGACGTTCTGCCGTACCATACGACAACCGTGCCTCTGAGATACGAAAAACGATTTGCAGAGATTCAGGCTTCGTATTTCTTGATCAGGGTGTTGGTGTCGGCCGGACTTTGGACCTTGAGAAGTTCGTGGCGAAATCCTTCGTCCCGCATAAGCCGGGAAACCTTGGCCATGGTTTTAAGGTATTCATCCTGCTTATCTTCTTTGGACGAGCCCAGAACCAGGAAAAAAAAGGAACAGGGTTCGCCGTCAATCGCATCAAATGGGACTGGCTTGTGCGCCAGACCGAATACAATAAGCAGAGAATCAATGGAATCGAGTTTGACGTGCGGAACCGCCACCCCTTCACCGATTCCCGTGGATCCCAGCGCTTCGCGTTCCATTAGCGCGGTAAGAATTTTATCCTTGCTGATTCCCTCAACATTATCCACCAGTTTGGTT
>CAZGEP010000101.1:0-7087 GCA_964524955.1 uncultured Planctomycetota bacterium
GCCGCTTAATTTTGCCGCCTGTGCTATTGTTCTTGGTTGATGCGTTTTGAGTTTTTCTCTGCACTCTTTCTTTAGATGCGTGAGGTTGTCATAATCAAACTCAACAGGAATGGATATGCTTTCGTTTTTCAAGTATTTCTCAACCTCCCGATCCTCGCGTTGAATGTATCCTTCATATTTTACTGCAATTTCGATTTGTTCTATCGTGTCTTTGGGCATATCTTTGGACACACTCTCAAGGTTGTCCATTTTCAGGACTTCGCTTATTCCAATTTCTGGTCTTGAAAGATATTTCTTCAGGTTTAGTCCATTTATATTTTTTTTATCAAGATATGAAATGCTTTTCTCTATTTGCTCTTTCTTCTTTTCAACCCGGTCAAATCTTTCTTGATCAACAAGGCCGTTTTCCAGGCCATATTTCATGAGTCGAAGATCAGCATTGTCTGCACGCAGCCTGAGTCTGTATTCTGCTCTTGATGTAAACATTCGATACGGTTCATCGACTTCTTTTACCACAAGATCATCCATGAGTACACCGATAAAACTTTCTGATCGTTTAAGGATAAACGGTTTTGATGAGTCAATATATCGAACCGCATTGATTCCAGCAACCAGTCCCTGAGCAGCAGCCTCTTCATAGCCAGAGGTGCCATTGATCTGTCCGGCAATAAATAGTCCATTGATACGATGTGTTTCGCAGGTTGGCTTGATCTGTTTGGGCGGCAAAAAATCATATTCTACTGCATAGCCATACCGTAAAATATGCGCGTTTTCCATTCCTTGAATTGAGTGAATGATATCCAGTTGTACGTCCGAAGGTAGACTGGTTGATATGCCGTTACAATAAATTTCATCTGTATCCCTGCCTTCCGGCTCAAGGAACACCTGGTGCGATTCTTTCTCAGCGAAGCGAACAATTTTACTCTCTATAGAAGGGCAATACCGAGGCCCAACGCTGGTAATCTGCCCGGTATACAATGGCGCACGTTCCATATTGGCCTGAATGATTTCATGGGTTTTGGAATTGGTTTGGGTTAGGTAACAGGGAATATCCGGGATTGTATCCATTTCAGTTTCAAAAGAGAAAAACATGGGATCCGCGTCGCTGTGCTGCTCTTCCATCTTTTTCAGGTCAAGACTTTTGCGACTTACTCGTGCTGGTGTGCCGGTTTTAAGTCTTTTTAATTCAAATCCCAGCCGCTGAAGTGCTTCCGACAGTGCATCCGCAGGCATATCACCAAACCGTCCACCCTGAAAACGTTTCTCACCGATGTGAAGTAGACCGCGCATGAATGTTCCCGGACACAATACAACTGCCGGTGCATTGAATTTATCACCCTCTTCGGTCAGAACCCCGGCAACAACATTATCGGACGTACACAGGATATCTGAAACCGTTGCCTGATGCATGTCAAGCCCGTATTGTTTTTCGAGAGTTCTTCGCATACAGATGTGATATTGCAGCTTATCGGACTGCGCCCTTGGTGCACGTACTGCGTATCCTTTTTTTCTGTTCAACACTCTGAATTGAATTGCGGTCTGATCGGCGGTGATTGCCATTTGACCACCAAGGGCGTCTATTTCTCTGACAATCTGACCTTTGGCCAATCCTCCGATTGCTGGATTGCAGGACATTTTGGCAATGGTATCCAAATTGCTTGAAATTATCAGTACGGACTTGCCCATCCGTGCAACGCACAGGGCTGCCTCGCATCCTGCATGCCCCGCCCCCACTACAATGACGTCATAATTCATACCAGCAATCCAAGCTCATTATCCAAATACTTTTTATTTGAAGAGACTACATCAACCTCGGATTTATTCCTTACAACAGGTTGCTTGACCGTTACCCAGCCTTTGTAGTCAGCAGATTCAAGAGAAGAAATAATCTTATCAATGTTGACATACCCTTTTCCCAGCGGCACACTCTGGTATTTGAGCGACGAGTTTTTCTTTTTTACTTTTTTCTTATCAGTTAAATAGACATGACCGGTTCTATATACAATTGATTTCAGGAAATTCAGCTGCCCCATGTTTAATTTATCAAAAAGAAAGCTATCGTATGCAAGAAATACATTTTTACTTGAAAGGGAAAGAAACTCGTTCACGCTTTCCTTGGAATTGAAGAGGGACTTTGATCGTACGCCAAAAGAAATTCGGACTTCTTTTTCTGAAGCCATTTCTGCGATCTTTTCCAGATTTTCGATCAGTTTTTCTTGTGTGGTTTCCGCTTCTTCGTTTTCCGTCTGCCCCTGAAAGACAACAAGAGAATCGGCATTTATATCCTGTAGAAACTGCAAAATGTTAGCAATTCGTATGGTCTCTTCCGAATCAAAGGCAAATAAATCAACCGTAACCTCTGCAGAAGATATTGTCATTGAATTTACCTCAAGTATTTCTTTTAATATCGGCGCTCTGTCCGCGTATAGCGTCAGGTTGTGTTCGCTGATATGTATTGACGTAAATCCACCAGTCTTGATTTCATCAAGCGCTTTAACAAAGTCTTCTTTTTCCCAGCAAAGGTCGTGGTATGATATTTCCATATCATACATGAATGTGATCTCCTAAATCAGGTTAACCGGTGCGCAACTTAGCGTACGTGAGCATCAGCTCTTTTATGCCGTATCGACCGAAAATGATCGTAACTTTAGCGTTTTTACCTTGCCCTGAAAGTGATTGAACAATCCCCTTTCCGAATTTGTCATGATATACCAGCTTGCCAGGACTCAAGGATTTATCCGCAGATGACAACGATGTCGTTTTCTCAGTAAATACGGAACTGTTTTTTTGTTTGGCAAATGATCGGGGAACCACGGACGGACGCTCCAGGGGATTCTGCCTGGAGTGTGTCTTTTTATTTATTACAATTTCGCCTAAAGGAAGTTCGGCAATAAAGCGTGAGGGTTCATTCACAAAGGGAGCCCCAAAACGGTTTCGGGATTTTGCGTACGTTATTTTAAGTCTTTTCTTGGCGCGTGTCATGGCCACATAGCAGAGACGTCTTTCTTCCTCAATCTGCTGAACGGAATTGAGGGATCGTTCATGCGGGAGTAGATTTTCTTCCACACCGGCAAGGATGACAAACGGAAATTCCAGTCCCTTTGCGGAATGTATCGTCATCAATACAGTACGGTCAGTTTGAACGGTCTGTTTATCAATGTCTGAAAGCAGGGAAACATTTTCTACATAATCGCGAAGCCCCCCTCTCTGCCCATTCTTTTTTACAAAATCACCGGCACTGTTCAAGAGCTCTTCCACATTTTTGGCACGATCTTCCTTTTCTTCTTGTGTGGCAGAACCGGCATCAATGGCGGTCAGGTATCCGCTGGATTCGATAATTACCTTTAGCGCGTCCAAGGCATTCGAAGCGGATTGCGCCTTTTTTATCAGCACAGGCAGTTGTTGGACAGCGGATCGTGCCTTGGCTGATACCGTTGTGAGTATTTCTGGCTCGCCAAGTGCGTAGCCCAGCGGCATCTGCCTTTCGCGCGCTGCTTTAAGGAGACTGCCTAAAGTCTTTTTACCGATACCTCGGGCGGGCTTGTTTATAATGCGTAGCAGACTCTGTGTATCCAACGGATTAACGCATACTTTCGCATAGGCAAGAATATCCTTAACCTCCATCCGGTCATAAAATTTAACCCCCCCCACTATGATATACGGTATGTTCTTGCGAAGAAACCGCTCTTCGATGATTCGCGACTGCGCATTGGTTCGATAAAGAACCGCTACGTCACCATACTGTCCACCGGTAAAACGGTGCTGTTGGATCAATTGAGCGATGCCCTCAGCCTCATCGTAATCCCCGGGGAATTCCATCACCTCAACCGGCTCGCCATCCCCCAGTTCTGACCAGAGATTTTTGGCTTCTCTCTTGGAATTCTGACGAATTAGATGATTGGACGCACGGAGAATATTCTGCGTAGAACGATAATTTCTTTCCAGTTTAATGGTTTTCGCGCCTGCAAAGTCTTGGGAGAAACGCATGATGTTGTCCATGGAAGCTCCCCGCCAGGCATATATGGACTGATCGGGATCTCCTACCGCATAGACGTTATTTTTTTCTTCGGAAAGAAACTTAATAAGCATAAACTGCGGATGATTGGTATCCTGATATTCATCAATCAAAATATGTGTAAATCGACGGCTGTATTTGCGGCGTATATCGTCGTGGTTTTCGAGGAGTTTTACAGTGTGAAAGATCAGGCCGTCAAAATCAACAGCGTTGCTGGCGAGCAGGTGTTTTTCATATTCAGCATAAACCTCTTTCATCAGGATTTCGAAATACGCATCTCCGCGGAATGATTCATACGTAAAATGGTCCGGCGATACCAGATCTGTCTTGGCTTTGCTGATGATGGATTGTAACACTTTTGGCTCATAGCGGGAGAAGTCAACATCCTTTTCCTTCATAATCTTTTTTATCAGAGATCTGGAGTCCGTGGAATCGTATATAGTAAAGTTATTATCAAAGGCCATTCGATCGGATTCAATTCGAAGGATTCTGGCACACATGGAGTGAAAGGTGGAAATCCAGAATCCGGCGGTAAAACCGGTCAGTTTTTCCACACGCCGTCTCATTTCTTCCGCAGCTTTATTCGTGAAGGTGATTGCCAGAATATTTCGAGGCAGGATTCCTCGTGTAAGCAGATACGCGATTCGATGCGTAATCACACGTGTTTTCCCGCTTCCGGCACCTGCAAGGATCAACAGCGAACCGTCAGCTGCTGTGACCGCCTCTTGCTGTTGCTCGTTGAGTTCGCTTATTATGTTGTTTGCTGTATCCATATCCATCATTTGTTTACCTGTATAAATTCACCTTTCCACTCGTCAGGAAGGTCCAGTTCTTTGTAATTTTTGATTCTTGAAATATATTTTTTGGATGGTTCGTCGTCCGGATATGTATTTATAATGGACTCAAAAGCGCTGACTGCCTGTTCCCATTTTTTCTGGGCGTAGAGCTTCCAAGCCTCCTCAAACAGCCTCACCGCTTTTATCTTTTCCGGCGCAGTCTTTCCTTTTTTTCCCAAGAGCTCGTAGACCTTGATCGGTACGGTTTTGCCCTTGGGAATCATTGTACCGAGAAACCGTACATCAATCTTGTGCTTGGAAAATTCGTAGGTGTTTTCACCGATCATAATCATGGATCCGAAATCCTTGTTTGCAGGTTCAAAACGCGCCGCCTGATTTACAGCATCTCCCATGACCGTATACTGAAATTTTCTGGAAGAGCCCATGTTTCCGGCAGAAACGTCGCCGGAGTTGATCCCCATCCGCACATTAATAACAACGCCGTATTCCTTTTTGATCTCTTCGCGAACCGTATCCAGCTTTTGCTGCTGTTCGATCGCTGCCAAGCAGCAGTGCCAGGCATGAGCGGTTTTGTCATCACCCCATGAGGGAGACGGCAGTGGTACACCGAAATCTGCCATGATCGCGTCACCTTCGTATTTGTCAATGTATCCGCCGTGATCCAGAATAATGTCTGACATGGGCGTAAGGTACAGATTCAGCACCTTGGCAAGGTCATCCGCGCTCAGGGATTCACTTATGGTTGTAAATCCGGCTACATCTGAAAAAAACATGGTCGCAGGCATTCGGGTACCGCCAAGCGAGAACGAATCTGGATTGTCCTGCATATAATCCAGCACTTCCGGGCTGATCATTGTACCGAACATTTTCTGAGTGTGTCTTTTGGCGCGTTCCTCGGTCATGTAACGATAGAAAATAACAAAACCGTAGCAGGAAAGAATAGCACCCAGACCGGAAAACGTATTGAATAATAATCCATGAAATGCAAACATGTAGTAATCAAAACCAAGGTATGCACCGGTAACAGCAACAATAAAAATAATCGCCCAAAGCTGTGTCATCTTACAGATCCCGAGTGCAACAACAAGAGTCATAAGGATAATCAGTGCAATGTTCATCTGGAGTGAACTGTACTCGATAAATCGACTGTTGACGATGGTGTCAAAAACATTGGCGTGAGAACCAACCATTGGGTAGCGGGGTTCAAAGGGCATTGGGTTCATATCGGTTGTTCCCTTGCCGGAGTATCCTATGAAGACGACTTTGTCTTTAAATTGTTTTAGCTGATGTGAATCTTTCTTAAGGTTCCCGTCGGTATCAATAATCTCACTGAAAGAAATATGATTTTTGAATCCTTCTTTCCATTCACCATTCCAGTTGATGATCATGCGACAGTCCGTGTCAACTGGAATTCGAATGTCACGACGAACACCCCTGCCTACGCATGCATCTGGAAGCAACACATGGCTGCCCGGGACAATATTCATCTTGTCTACCGACACATTCAGGTAAAGGCCAGCTAATTGAAGACCAATTGATGCAAGGGCGTTGCGCCAGTTATCCCGGTCGTATCGAATAATCAGCGGGTATTTCCGAACAGCTCCGTCTTCATCCGGTTCAATCATTGCATACGTTAAGCGTCTGCTCGATTCACAGAGAGGCAGAATCGGGAACCCAATGTCAGTACGGTTTTTGAGGATATCGTAGGCAGGCGTTTTCCAGTCGAGTATATGGTTGTTTATTTTCAAATACCGCCAGCGCAGTGCGTCATGTATCTCGAGATTATCCTCTATTCGGTTAATATCTGGAAGTGTCGTGTTTCTTTCAGAAGCACCTTTGTTGGCTGCCTCGAAGCGATTTTTCTTGTAATCATTGTAGGATTCCAGCGCAATTTCGTAAAAGTCAATTTCATCCATGACCTCTCGGATTTTTGTATCAGCATCTTCCTCACCGACCAGTTCTTTAAATGTTGCGTAAATCTGGTCTGCCAACTCTCTGCCGACGATATTGCTGTATAATTTCTTAAAGATTTCTTTTTGAAGGATCGAGGACTCTCCGTATCTTGAGAACTCTTTTCTCAGATTCTTGGCAAAGGAGCTCATGTATGCATTGTCCTCGCCATAATCGGCTGCCATCAGGTACTTATATACCTGCAATTGAACAGCCGAATTGTTGTCAATGAATGTATCCTTAATATGCTTCTCTTCCATATATGTCCGGGCAAAGAGAGAGGCCGTTGCATTAATAATATTTTCCGGTTCATCCATTACAAATG
>CAZGEP010000101.1:7097-13753 GCA_964524955.1 uncultured Planctomycetota bacterium
AATGCTGGCCAGTATACATTGCCATGTTCCTTGGAAGCTCTGGCAAGTTCATGATCGTATGTTGGGTTGACACCCTTAATTAATTCTTTCGCCCGGCCCAAATCAATTTTTCCGTTGTTGGCATTTTGGTCGACAGCTTTCATGAGTTTCTTTTTTTCTTTATTATCAAAATCCTGGGTGCTTTGTTCTGGCACAAAAATATCAAAGAAGATCATTCTGCTTTCTTTAAGAGCATGGATCATGGTTACATAGTGTTTTCGTTCCAGTGGGTAGGAATTTAGGAGTTGAATTGTTTTATCGTCTATGTCTAAGAACGCGACATCATTGCTTCCGAAGCGGTTTCCGCGAATGTTATACTTTGTGTCTGTTAATTTGTTATTAATAGTATGAAATGTTTTAAAAAAACTGATACGGGTTTTTTCAGGAGTGTCTTTGCCCAGGAGCACCCCCATCCTATCGTCTTCTTTCCGTCGGCTGTCTACACAGATCACGGAAAAGAATGCAGCGGTAAGAAGCGCTACGACAAGGGAGACAGCTACGATTTTATCAAAAAATTTAAGCAAATTCATTAATCCGGGTGAATTTAAATGTGAAATATTTTACTATATTTTCATTGGTTGGCAAATAAAAAAAGGCTCACAAAAAGGTTTTTTGTGAGCCTTGGATTGATATCTTGCAAAAGAAGCGGCCTCAGTTTAATGGTTAGGGACACCGGGCGGTTCGGGCAGCACCTCAAGAGCGCGCTCGGTTGCCTCATCTTTAAGATCATCCGTAACTTCCTCGACGATGTCACCCGTGATCTCAGTTGTATCTACGGTATCGGTTGTTTCATCAAGAGTTTCCGTTGTTTCACCAACGTCTGCTGTATCCGTGGTATCTGTTGTGTCAGTTGTATCAGCGGTATCATCGGTTGTTCCATCTGTTGTGTCATCAGTTGCGATGTCTGTTTTGCCGTCATCGGAAGTTTCTGTTGTTCCGTCTTCGCCATCCGTGGTTTTACCATCACCGTCTTCTTCATCTGCCTTGGCATCGCCATCTTCTGTTTTGCCGTCGTCCTCTTTTTTGTCGCCCTCATCTTTTTTCCCGTCTTCTTTTTTCCCATCGTCTTTCTTTCCGTCATCTTTCTTTCCATCATCACCAGTCTGTTTTTCAAATTTCTGGGTCTCTTTATCTGACATTTCTTCGCCGGCCTTGATGGGGGTTTCCTTCTTGATATTATTAAGTATATCTTTTGGAATGAGAATCGGTTTCGTAAAACCGTCTTTTGCTCCGGTTATCATCTGATTCTCTATTAAAGAAATCGGTGTGGCTCCTGGGACACCTTCAAAATTTAACGCAGGTTTGGCGGCAACTTTACCGGAAATACACAGAATTTTCGGAGGGCTGTGTTTTTCAACAACAAAGTCTGTTCCGCGCACACCAGCGACCGCTGTCTTGGTCGCTACTTTGTAATCGGATCCCGGCTGTAGTTTCTTTACCTTGGAACGCACTTTTCCTTTAAGAAGCTTGAGCAGGGTCGTGCTTTTTTTTGCAGTAATTATTTTTTTCTTTATTATCAGGTTTGTTTTTCCAGAGACACTGATTGCAGTGCCGTCTTTGAACCCAATCTGTACAATAGTTTTCTTGGTTTGGGTATCAACCTGATCCCCTTGAAAAACGTCCATGTTTTTCTTGATGGCGAGTTTTTTTTGATTGCGTGTTATTGTCCCTTTTCCTTCTATTGAAGCAACTTTGCCTACAGGTTCAGGGGCGGATACAAGAAGCACGGCCGGCATAAGCAGCCATAAAAAAAGAATACCAATGATTTGTTTTTGTACCATGACGTATATACCTCCGACAAATTGCTTTATTGTGTCTAGTTTAATTTAATTATAACATGTGTACAGAAAAAACTATGTTTTTTTTAGTGATTTTTCTTACATCCTGCTATTTATCTGCTAATCGTCTTCTCTACGTCCTTTTCCAATTGATTTTAGTACTTGAGTCCAAGCATAATTCCAGCAGTATGCTGATCATATTCATAGCTGTCAAGGTTGGAGTAAGAGGTGTCATATTTATAATCCAGCAGTACGGTCACGTATTTATTAATGCTTTTTACAAACATAACACCGGCAGAGAGTTTGCGGTCCTTTCGCGCCTCGGTTTCTGTCTGAGATGTGGTGCCGGGAATAATCGCGGTGGTCATCCCTTTATAATTCCTGTGCTCGAATTTGATCTTCGGGAGGATAATGACCTTCCAAGGAAGCATATATGTCGCTTTGAGTTCTGCTCCCTGAAATACATAGGAACTGGGTGCTGTAGAGTCAGGATCAAAGGTGTCTTTTTCTCCAAGGTAAACTTTGAGGCCGACGGTGCCGGCTTTTTTCGGAGAAAAAATATAGGTTTCACCGATTTCCGCACGGACCTCGGGGCCGTTTTTCTCTTTGTTCTGGAAAAAAGTTGAAAAAGATACATAAGGACCGAAATCCAGTCTCCACCGAGGTGCATGCTGCCAGGAATAAATATTCTCAAAATGAATTTTTCGCATATAGGATTTTTCATCCAGGCTCATGTGATTGAATCCCAATTCATATTTTCCCCAGAAGCGTTTTGTGTAATACGGTGTGAAACTTGCTGTCACCTGGTGAAAAAAGAACTCATAAGGTCCGTTCGTGGGATCTGCAGTAAGCCGATTCATAAACATGTAGTCGATATCGGCTTTTTTGTCTTTTTCCTGAAGAGGTCTCAGTTTGAATCCGAAAATTGCGTCATAAATATGATCATCTCTATTGGATGGCTTGTCATCTTCATCTTTAGAGATCTGAATCAGGTTGGTTGTATAACTGTATTTATTCAGGAGCGAAACTTCCCATAGATCCTTTTTTGGGGTTGAGCGACGCCTGCCCTTTGTCCGTGGTGTTTGAATGGGGGCAACATCTTTAGATGTTTTAATTTTATCGGAAGGTGCCGGTTCTTTCGTGTTTTGAGCAAATGTGTTCATTGGATTCAATATGGTTACGGCGGCAAAGATAAGTATAACCCAAATTTGTTTTATCATTCCGTATGTCTCCTTTCAGAAGGTTTCTTTATTGTATTTCAGAATTATACGAATCTCAAAATGATGTCAAATAAAAAAATTATATTTCACTATAAATGCTTTGCAGCTGAAGCATCATTTTATCAAGTGCGTGACGATTACGTGAAAAACTAAACGCATGTCCCTTAAAATTTTTTAGATTTTCCGCAACATCAATCAACGGGGTAATTTTTTCTTTGAATTGAAAAAAGTCTATTCCATCGATAATAAAGCCAGTGGTTCCTTCTCGCACCTCTTCATACAGTGGCAGGGATTTTGATGAGAGGCATATGGCAGGCACACCGCAGGACTGAGACTGTATGACCGAACTCAAAACATCAGAACTTTCTGACGGAACAACATAAATGTCAATGACGTTGAAAAACAGGGTTGCTTCCTTGGGCGTGGCCATAAATACAAGAGAACTCTCAATGCCAAGATTCTTGGCAAGTCTTCTGAAAGAGGCCTCTTTTTCTTCGTCACAACTTACCAGAAACTTGACATCGTTGCGCTCTTTGGACAGCGAAACAACAAGATTTAAAAAAACCTCTGCTTCTCTTTTTTGCAACAGGTTTGCGTTTGTCCCAACAACAATTTTCTTATTTCTGCGGTGAACTGATTTTGTGATCGATTCAAAATCAAGTCCCATGGGAATAATACATATATTTTCCCGGGGAATTCCATAGCGGTTTACCAGTGTTTCCCGATGAACCTCATAGAAGGTTATGATTCTGGAAGCTTTTGTGTAGGCGAGTGGATTCTGCAGAGGGCCGCCAATATAGGTGAAAACGGCTTTTATATTGAATCTGGCAACAAGGTTGGCTCCCACGTTAGTCATATTCGGGTCAATCACATGAATGTGTGTGGGAGAAAACGTATTGATTTTTTCAATAAGATCCCGACGCAGAATTGAATGCCCAAAAATTCTTGATATTCTGGTGCTAATTCGATTGGCATTGGGAATATTCAGACTATTATAGGCTGACTGTTTATTTTTCCCCATGGCGAAAACAAGCCGGTAATTGATTGCTGAATGCACAAACCCCTTTATCAGGTTTTTACAGAAAAGACTGTACATATCCGATGATTCGTCTGAAAAAAGAGTAAGAATTTTCATGTTTTGTTTCATGTGAAGCCGATTGAATAAATTTTTAAAACTTATCCTTGACAAATTATAGCCAGATAATAAAATGTGCAACAGATTTAGCTGAAAGAATCCAAAATTATCGCGGGGTAGAGCAGTCCGGTAGCTCGTCGGGCTCATAACCCGAAGGTCGCAGGTTCAAATCCTGCCCCCGCTACCATATACAAAGGCCCTTTCAATAATAAAGGGCCTTTTTTTTATTTCCTTCAAACCTGTTGAACAATCATTCGTTCGTTTTTCACCAGTTTTTATTAAAAAAGGATTAAAGTAAATATCTTTTTCTGTCGATTTAAGCAATAAGTATTATATTTCTATCTTACACCCAAGGGGGTGCCATTATGACTGAATTAAATAGATTGTATGGAATCGCAAGTGGTGTTTCTGTAAATACCTTGTCTCAAAGTAATAACAATACACAGAAGGTTGATCCCGCTGTTCTGAAAAAAATTGATGAAATGGATTCTGTCTTTTCAGCATTCAACCGGTCTGTCAAGGTTAAGGTTGAGGGAAATACTTATATTGCAGAAATTTATGATAAGAAGACCAAGAAGGTTGTTAAGACCATCCCAGCTGAAAAAGTGGTTGAGGTGCGAAACCGAATACACGAGACAATCAGTAAATTTCTTGAAACTGACGACAAATAAAAGCCAACCAACAGGAGTTCGACAAAATGAATGAACTTAAGAGCGCTCATGGAAAGTATTTAGAGACTCAGGTGAAGACCGCTACACGCGAGCAGCTTTTATTGATGTTATATGATGGTGCGATTCGCTTTGCTGAGCAGGCAAAGGAGCAGCTCCTTCAGCAGCAGTTGGATACGGAAAGGTATAACACATGCCTTCTTAAATCGCAGCGTATTGTAACTGAATTGACCAGTTCACTTGATTTTAATCAGAATGACGAAATTGCAAGAAACCTCGCACGCTTGTACGGTTTTATATACAACCAGCTTGTACAGGCAAATATGAAAAAGGAAAACACATACATTGATAATAGTATCCGTATACTAAAAAGCCTGCGGGAAGCATGGCAGGATGCGATAGCGAAATTGAAAAACACATCTCTCCCCGAGTCGGACTCTATCCCTTCCGAGAAAAAGGAACATACGCCACTTTCAATACAGGCGTAGCCTTGATTCAGAATTATTTTTTTTGTTTGACAATCCGACCGAAACATGTTTAATTAAAAAAATAATCTATTTTTAGGACATCTTATTTTGGAAATTACTGTTGACGGTAAAACAGATCTTGTAGATATTGATACTTCGGCAAGTGATATTCTTAGCATTTGTCTGGATATTGAGAAAAAGCTGAATAAGTGCGGACGGATACCGTATGCGTTCCGCCTTGGGGACATCACGTACAATCGGGATGAAATCAACAGCCTTGATAAAACATCGGCGTCCGATTATTCCAGTCTTTCCATTGAATCTCTCACCTTTAATGAGTTTTCCAAAAATACGCTTCGCGAGTTTATACTCAACATTCCAGCTATGATTGAGACCATAGAACAAATGCTTGAAAAACCAGATCAGGGAAATATGAGTGATGCTGGAAAACTAATTGGAAACATAAGTGAAATATGGACACTGTTTAACAATACAACCATGAATCTCGAACAGCTGAACGAATTAAATCTCCGGGAAATCCGAAGCAGCGAAGAGTCTGTATTTGACAACATTACCTTGGGCGGTTTTCAACTTAAACGGATAAAAGCAGCAATTGAGAACGATGATGTGTCCTCTGTAATCGAAATTGTAAAAGATGAAATGCTTCCGCTTTTTCGACGGTGGGAAAGTCACCTGGAGAATATTTGTAGCGAGCTGTCTGAATGAAATTGACGCACTACGGAAATAGAGAAGTCTTACTTGCTCTTTTACTATCCGCTTGTGCATCCGTATTGTTTTATTTTTTCTACCCCCCTTTGATTCTTTTACCCGTGCTTGTCTGTTTGTTTGTTCTTTTCTTTTTCCGTGATCCAGTACGAAAGATTCCTGAAGATAAGAATCTGTTTGTATCGCCGGCTGATGGAAAAATTGTAGCTGTGGATATTGCCGAAGAAAACGTTTACCTCCAGTCTCGATCAAAGCGCGTCTGTATTTTTCTTTCCCTGGCCAATGTTCATTTGAATCGTATTCCCACTTCAGGGACGATTGAGAAAATCGTATACACGCCGGGTAAATTTCTGAATGCCCTTCGAGATCGTTCTTCAAACGAAAATGAAAACAACCTTGTGGGAATCCTGTCGGACCATGGAATAAAAATATCCGTTAAACAAATCGCCGGTACCATTGCAAGGCGTATTGTATGCGAACTTAAGCCGGGCGACAAAACGGGTACCGGTGAAACATTTGGTATGATTAAATTCGGATCACGCACGGAAATGTACCTTCCGGACTCCGATACAATCGAAGTCATGGTCAATCCCGGACAGAAAGTGATTGCCGGCGAAACTGTC
>CAZGEP010000101.1:13763-17968 GCA_964524955.1 uncultured Planctomycetota bacterium
AAAAATTCAAGTTCTTCCTTCACTTGTTACCCTTTGCAATCTGCTTTCGGGATTTGGTGCAATTTACTTCTGCATGAAGGCCTTGTACATTTCCAAAGACAGTGAAGCGTTCTTGATTGTGGCCTGTTATCTGATATTTCTTGCCATGCTCTTTGATGTAATCGACGGCAGAGTGGCACGGATTACAGACATGGTCACTGAATTCGGCGGTCAGCTGGACAGTCTTTCCGACGCGGTATCGTTTGGGTTGGCCCCTGCTGCAATCGCAGCAGCATACCTGCTTCCGATCGACCATTTTCCTGCGAAAATCAAATGGCTTGTTCCGGCCTGCTATCTGGTCTGTACCATACTCCGGTTGGCCCGATATAATGTGGAGTCCATTTCGCCGGAGGAGGATCACAGCGAATTCAAGGGCCTGCCCTCCCCTGCCGGTGCCGGCGTTATTGTGTCGACGATCCTCTGTTTCATCAGTTACAAACAGGAGATCCTGTCTGTGTATCCCTGGGCTCAAGGTTTTTTTTCAGTCTACATACTCATCCTTTTTATATTGGTAGGTGCTCTGGAAGTCAGCAACCTGAAATACATCCACGTAGGACAGTTGCTGTTCCGTGAGCAGAAGCCGTTTACGTTCATGGTGCAAATTTTCTTTTTTACCGTATTGGCAGCACTGTATATTGTTATTATGATTATGGTAGGCTTTTATATTTACATCGGTTCGGGAGTTTTTTCAGCAGCATTGCATTTCTTTCGCAAGTCAGAGGAAATCCCGGAAAGCCGACAGCACATTTAGGCCTGTTTACGGAATTCACCCCTGTTATGCTGAAACAACTTTTACAAAAAAATAAAAAATGGTACGCGGAAGGTCTGTGTTTTCAATGCACCCAATGCGGCAGATGCTGTACTGGAGCCCCTGGCTATGTTTGGATCAATGAGGATGAAATACCGCAAATGGCAGCCGCCCTTTCGGAACCGCCGGAATCGTTTATCCAGAAATATGCACGCCGCGTACGTGGTCGAATAAGCTTGAAAGAAATGCCGAACGGTGATTGTATTTTACTGGGCAATGACCGCCGATGCCGTTTATACGAACAGCGGCCAGTTCAATGCAGGACATTTCCCTTCTGGCCTGAAAATCTTAAAAGCAGAATAGCTTGGAACCGCCTGGCTACTGATTGCCCTGGGATTAACACGGGACACCGTTATTCAGCGGATGACATTGAACGCATATCCGCACGGATTGACGATGCGTCCATTTTTATTTGAAACGGTAAGATTATGGAAACCGATTATAAGGATCACCGAACAGATTTTATTTTCTACAGTCTGTGGCTGATAGGCTCCCTGCTTTTATTTATCCTCCGCGGATTCGGCGCCGACTTTTTTCTGATGGAAGGTCTATTTTTTCTTATTCTGCAAACACTTTATCTGGCGATCCTGCTTCATATTTTCCCCGCATGGATCCGAATTAAGCATTTTGCTGTCTGTATGCTCATTACATTTCCGCTTTCCATGCTGGTCTGTCTTGAACACGGTTTTCCTCTCCATGCCATTTTTTATTTTCATGTACTTTTTTACGCGGCCAGCCTGGTAATCTCTTTTTCCGGAAGCTGTGGACTGGTTGCATGGTTTTGTATCTGGCTGTTGATTCCAATATTTTCCAATGCGCTGCTTCTCAGTTTTAATTCTCATGGAATGCTGAATTCAGCCAGTGGTTTATTCCGTGCCGAAAAAGGACCGAATGCATTCAAATATGTGTTTCCGGGGTGTCTTTTTTTAATTGCTTTGCTGCTCGTGATGATTCAAAATATAATTCAATCTAAAGAACGTACTAAAGGTATAGGTGGATTATGACGAACAAGATAATAAAACATTTGTTTTGGGAAATGGTTATGAAAAAAATCATCATTATTTCTTTTTTGCTTTTGCTTGTTCTTGTTACGGTAGATGCGGCATCGAACGGTGATGACTCGTCGCGCACCATATCTGCTGACGAACTGATTTCCCGCTATAAACTGACTCGAATCTATGATCTCCAGGATGGCTCGCAAACGCTGAAAAACAGCCATATCTCTCTAACCCTGGTTCCGGGGATGTGTCGCATTCTTGTTAACGGAAAAATACGAAAAACAGAGTATCCAAATCGCTACAGCAATGATCATCTGCTGGTTGACCGAAGTGTGCTGGGGGCCATTGCTCATATGTTCCCCCCCGACCCGAGAAAAATAAATGTATCCAGAAAACTGATTGTTATAGACCCCGGACATGGTGGCAAAGATAGTGGAGCGACTGCAGGCGGAATATGCGAAAAAGATATTGTGCTTTCAGTATCCCGCGAATTAAATAAAAAGCTATCCAAGAGCGGTTTCCGTGTACAAATGACACGGAATTCAGACACATACCTTTCCCTGGAATCTCGTGCGGATAAAGCCAACAGAGCGGGTGCGGATTTGTTCATATCCATCCATGCCAATTCCACTTCCAGGGCAATTGCTGAAGGCATTGAGACGTTTTATCTGGTCAATCGTTCCGCTGCATTTGACCGCAAACGTCTGGTGCGTGCCAGTACAAAATACACGATTTCTGATATCAGTAAAAACCCCGCAGCTGATTCGGAAAACGCTATAAAGCGCGCTGTGCTTGCTGTTCTTCTACAAGACACAAGGCTCTCCAGCAAAATGCTGGCTGAAGAAGTACAGAAATCAATGATTCTGTGCCTCCGCGAAGTAAATCGGGGCATCAAGCCTGCAAATTGGTCTGTGCTTCGCAACTCGGTTTTTCCGGCCATACTCGTTGAGATTGGGTTCATTAACAATCCGGTGACGGCCGCCAAATTCAGAAAAAGTTCATATCGAGCCAAGGTCGCGGATTCAATTGCTGTCGGAGTCCGTAAATACTTTTCCAGAAAGGCGCAACTCGGTTATGAATATTGAAATCGACATTAACGGGGTCTTGTTTCTGGGCATTACCGGCCTTTTTGTGGTGTATTGGATCGGCCTGGCTTTTCATGAGACATATGCCGAATACAACCGTTATATACACAAACAGAAAAAGATGCTGATCTCAAAAAAGAAAAAAAAGTGATGAAGCACACCCCTCAGATTCAAATCCTTTTATATTTTTTGTGGAAAAAAGCCACCCAATCCTTATAATGCTTCACAATGATTGAGCATAAATCCGCATGAAGAATATATGTATTACAGTGATGTGGCTGATATAGGTGGGATACGCTTTTACTTAAAATTATGCATATGATACAACCGAAAACGGAATTTACATTATACTGGCAACGAAATTTCAAAGCAACCCTTGCTGTAGGTGTTGTTGCCGGATTTCTCGCACTTGCCGCTCCCGTCCAATCCAACCGGGAGATATTTCTCGGACTGATTGTCGGCGCTTTCTTTTCAGCAATCCGGTTACGACTTGGAGCAAAAGCCATTGAACGTTTTGCTGCTGGCGCGTCGCCAAAATACATGACCGGACAGCATTTTTTCAGGTACATTCTTTTTTTTGTAGTACTTGTTCTTGCCTTTTCCTGCCCTGTACTTAATCCCTGGGCGACCCTGGCAGGACTTCTATTAGCGAACATAATAACCATTTGTATGGCGATAAGTGATAACATTACATGTGTAAATTGAAAAAAACAACATATATATTTCTTTTGCTTTGTACATCTTCAACGGCACTCTTTGCATCGAGCATTCTCCCTCCGTTGCCGGTTGAAATATGGAATATTTTTCCGGACATGGGAGCATTGGGTGATTTTGTCAATTTAAATGTAATCAACCCGAAAACATTTTATTCAATACTTGTTGTTGATTTGATAATCATTATCCCTGCCATAATTCTTTACTTTCACATGCGAAAAGGGAACAATCCTGTTCCTAACCGCATACAGGCGTTCTTTGAATTTGTTGTTGAAAGTTTTGACAGTCTTGTCAAGGATTCAATGGGTGTCGAGAAAGCAGGGAAATATCTCCCCTTTATCGGAACACTTTTTATATTTGTCTTTCTTTCAAATATTGTCGGGCTTATTCCCGTATCAGAATTCACTCTCGGTGGATTCTGGTTCCCCGGACTCGCCGAACCAACAATGGACTACAATGTTGCAGGCGGCCTTGCCGTTCTCTTTGTGTTACTCATCGGCCACGGCTCGGTGATGTACTACAAAGGTATCACGGGGTATATTAAAGAATACTTTTCCCCCA
>CAZGEP010000102.1:0-17893 GCA_964524955.1 uncultured Planctomycetota bacterium
TTTGCCGTACTCAGATGAACTGGGTACCTATCTGGAACATGACACATATTCCGACCAGACAATCAAACAGGCTGATACCACTTTGCTGATTTATCCATATGATATCGGCATGACACCCCGGGAAAAGGAAAGCGCCGTTACCTTTTACCGCAGCAGATATCCGGACCATAAGATTATGATGTCCTCGGCAATTGACGGGATTACCTTTTGCGAGATTGGATGGCCTGAAAGCGCTTGGGAGTGCTTTGTGGATCTGTTGCCGCATTTCCGGCTGCCGTGTCTTCACGTGAGTGAGTCCCCGCAAAACGAAGTGATGTCCTTTGCCACCGGCCTGGGCGGGCTGCTTCAACTGATTCTTAACGGTTTTGCCGGCATCCGCATCACCGCACAGGGTCTGAATGTCAAGCCCAATCTGCCGGATGCCATTCAGCACCTGAGGATCACGGGTGTACACTGCCGGGGCATTACATTTGACATGGACATTACCGCTGACACGGTCAAGTGCAGTCATTTTTCTGCTTCTCCGACCTTTACCATCACCGGCCCCGAAGGGGAATTTAAGTCAAGAGGGCGCGTTGCGTTGCACTGCAGTGAAGAGTAATGAGTGAAGAGAGAAGAGACTTTTGCTGGAGTGAAGATGCGCGATTTATTTTTCTTGCAGGTGATGCTTGTTCAGACAAAAGTGGCTATGCTGGCGTGGGGAAGAACGGCGATTGTATTCCGGAAGAGGTCTTTGGGCAGGTCCGTGATGTTGTGAAAGGGCTTCATACCCATGGCCTTGACCTGGCTGTCCGTCAGTTCTGACCGGATGTAGATTGTCGATTTCTCTGCCTTTTCCCGGACTGCGCACGCGGTCTGTCCGTATATTCTGTAATCCCGGTTGAGTCGTTCGGTCATGGGGCCGAGTCCGTCTGCAGAAAACCAGGGAAAGAAGTCGTCATGGCCCATACCGTTTGAACATTCCGTAAAGAGAGCAATGGTTCCGCCTTGCCCGGCAGCGCGAAAGGCTGCATCCAGCCCCTTGTGAGACTGGATCATGTCAATGTCATATGGATACCCTCCGCAGGAGGCAATGACTGTATCAAGATCAGAGGCACGTCTGCATTCAAAGTTCGACCGCAGTACCGTCACCGACTGGTTGTGCGTTTCACGAATATCTCCGGCAGTGATGTCGAGAAATCCATTTCCGGGCGCCGGAAGAATGCTGATGTTGAAGATCGGAACCGGTACGGCTGCGATGAATTCAAGCATGTCTTCATGGACCGGGTTTCCTTCAAGTCGATTGGTGCAGGCTTTTGGGTCGCGCCACTGGCCGGGATAGGGCTTTCCCGTAAGCACCAGCCGGTGATTGGCCATGCATGCACGGGCCGAGGCAATGCCCGGAAGGAACATCTTTCTCCCGCCGCCGGCGCCGGCATTGTAATGAAAGGATGTCCGGCTCAGAGAGATGATTAAATCAGATTCTGCTGCGGTCCGGTTGATTTCAATGGGGGTGCCCCGGGAGGTCTCCCCCAGCTGTGTCAAGGCGTCAGGGGTATGCGCATTGTGATTGACGCAAGTATACCCGGTAATGATGTCACCATAGGTTGCAGCCATCTCCTGATCCGTCATCGTCCGGTGTATGCCCAGGGCGGTGATCAAGGTGATCCGGTTCTTGTCCGCACCGTGTTTATGGATATAGCTGAGAAGAGCCGGCAGGAGTTCTTTGATTCCGGCTTTTCGGGTCATGTCCGAAAGCAGGATAGAGATGTTCGCTTTCGGGTGGATGAGTTCAGCAAGCGGTGCGGATCCGACCGGCTGGTCCAGTGCCTGCAGAAGTGACTGCTTCGGGTTGGCCAGTCGCGGACCCATATCCGGTTCAATCACAGTCATCTGTTCATCTGGAAACGGAATCTCAATATGCGTTCTTCCGTATGCAAGGCGCATGCTTACCCCTCTGGAATCTCAATCGGAACCCGCTTGCCGGTCTGTACGGCCTCAACGGCTGCAAAGACCATGGCAATGCTGTAAATGTTGTCAGCAACATCCGTCTTTGGCCGGGTATGGTTTCGGATGGATTCAATAAAGTCATTCAGAACAAAATCCTGGCTGTCTTTTTGCAGGGCTTTGGGGGGGATGGTCTGGGGGTCGCTTCCCTTGTAGAGTTCGGGGATGTCACGCACGGTAATGGTGTCGTCCCGGTACTGCAGGGATCCTTTGTCACCTTCGACCAGCCAGTTTCCCGCCCAGCTGGAGTACTGACCCTTGGCGCACCAGCTTCCGTTGTAAAGTACACGGACTCCTTCTTCCATTTCAAAGACAACGGAACAGGAGGCGTCTCCCCTGTAGTTGGACCAGCGGGGATTCCATGCTTCGCCGCGTACGGAAACAGGGTTCAGGCCGGTGATAAAGCGAATCAGATCAAAATGATGAATGGACATGTCGATGAGCAGGGGATAGTCCATCTCATGACGGAATCCGCCGCCGAAGTCATTGCCAAGGTAAAAATCCAGCTTTGCCTGCCCGACAGAGCCGATTCGTCCCTGCCGGACCAGTTCGGCCATGGTCCATGTGTGCAGCTGATAGCGGTAGTTCTGGCTGACCACACAGGTCCGACCGGTTTCTTTTGATGCCCTGAGCATGGACAGGCCGTTTTCCATGGTGTCGGCCATAGGCTTTTCCGTAATCACGTCCAGTCCGGCCTTCATGGCTTTGATAACGCATTCGGCGTGAAACTCCGGCGGGGTTACGCAGACAAGCGCGTCTGCTTCGATTTCGCTCAGTGCCTCATCCAGAGAATGAAAGCAGAACGCTTCATCGCAGCCTGTAATGTCACGGGCAGCCTCCAGGGCCTTGTCACTGAGATCTACGAGTCCGACGATTTCAACGTCGGGGTTTTCGGATAGCCGGGTTGCCCATCCCTTGCCAAATCCACCCACACCTGTCTGAATAAAACGCATGAAAGATTTCCTGTCCAGAAAAGTTCTCAGCTGGTTTGACACTACTATAGTCAGGCGAATCGCCTTTGCAAGGAAAAAGGATGTGAAATGCAGAGCAAAGTAGAGTATGCTGCCCGATTGTCACCCGGCAAAGAATGTTCGGCGGTTCTCGTAAAACGCCGTGCCCGGCGAGCAGACCGGGCCGCAGTTGCACAGGAAGCCATCGCCCATCCGGCCGAGTTCTTTGCCGAAAACATTCCACATTTCCTCACTTTCCAGGCAGAGACTGATCGGTGTTGTGCGGGAATATTTTCGGATTTCATCGATAATAAACCGGTCCACGGTTTCCCGGACTTTATGAGGAAAAGGACGGTATTTTTTTCCGTCCATCTCAGTCCTGTGCTCATGGGCCAGTTCCAGGGCCCAGGGATCCAGCAGTTCGGGATCCACGCATCCGGTCAGTACATCCAGGTCCATCCATCCGATGAAACAGAGCGAGATCACATCCGGCTGGGTCTGTTCAAATATTTGCCGGACCAGTTCCGCGTATTCCTCCTGCCAGTTTTTTACGGGAATAATCGGGCTGAAACGGTACCGGACTATGTATCCGGCTTGCTGGCATTTGCGGGCTGCATCGATTCGACGGGCCATGGGCGCGGTCCCGACTTCAATCAGCCGGGATTGAGTATCCGCACCCATGCTCCACTGAATAATGGTCTTGCCACCGTGATTGAGATCCAGCATAAAGTCAACATTGTCACTTTTTCCTGTATAATGCAGAAAATATTTGTGTGTACAGTCGCGGAAATAATCCACAAAGAGTTCCGTGGCATTGTACTCGGGTTCAAAGCAATTGATGTCCGTGGCATTGTCCCACTTGTAAACGGTCTGGAAATTGTTGAGCTTTGTCCACCGGTCCAGCATCCCAATCTGGTCTTCGATATTAACCGCAATATTCATAAAGGTTCCGAAGTAACAGTATGCGCATCGGAAGGGGCAGCCATAGATGGAGTGCAGTTCCCAGGCCGATGTGCATACAGCGCTTTCCCGGTGAACAGGATCTCCGTCATTTCGCCACTTGACGCCCCATGAACCGTTCAGGCTTCGGTGTTTAAGTTCCGGATGCTTTTTGGCTTTGGCCTGTTGCTCGTGTGGTGAATCAAAGGGCCAGACAGTAAAGACAACATCCGGGTCGCGGGGCGCATTGACTTCACCCCATAATGGGCATTTCGCCCAGCGATCTCCGGCAAGTTGTGCAAGATCGCTGTCGTCAATTTCCCTGATCTCTCCGGAATCGATATGAGGAAGCATCCGATCCATCCTGGCCGTTGCAAGAGGATTTTTGAGGACATCTTTGTGGATCAATGTCAGTTCGGGTTTGAGATTTTTCATCTCCTTCTCTCCAGATAAAAATGAAAGCAATCAGCTGAAATAGGTTTGAAGCTGAACAGACATCTCCTGTCCGGCTTTTTTCAGTTCGAGGATAAGATTTTTTTTGTGCGCACCTTTGAATCGGATCGATGGAAGATAGATGCCGATAGAGGCGCAGACCGTATTTTTCCTGGTAAAGACCGGTACGGCAAGGGCATGAACTTCTCCATTTTCAGTTCTTCGGTACGCAATTCCCTTCCTGCGGATTTGATCAAAATGGGCAAGCAGCTCCTTTTTGGATCCAATGCCTTCCCAGGAATCGACCGGCAGACCCTTTTCCCGGATGATTCGGTTCAGGATATTTGTATCGGCATACGCCATCAGAATTTTACCGGTTGCGGTTCCGGTCAGGGATTCTTTTTTGAAGAGATCTGCGTTAACCGTAATATCCTGCTCAACAGCGGATTCAGCGATCGTGTATTTACCGCAGCCTTGGCGTACAGAAACGATGGCGTTTTCCTGTACGGTTTCCGTGAGCTTGCGGATTATTTCTCTGGCGGTAAAGGCAATGTTCTCTTCCTTGAGAAGGGGGGCGGCGAGGTCCAGCAGTGCAGGTCCGGGGGCATACCCCTCGTTTGTCTTACGGATGCAGTCGAGTTCGCAGAGGGATTTGAGGATATTGGCTGCCGTAGAATTCTGAACCTGAATCTGTTCGGCGATCTCTCCAAGCCCGCAAGGGCCTTTGCGGGAAAGATGCTGTAAAGTACGAACGGCTCGGTGAAGGACCTGTATCATGATTATTCAATAATAATGAATTAAAAGATAATATTGAATATATGATAGCACGGAAATATCTCTTGTCAACCGGGAAAATAAAAAACTTTTCCAAACAACAGTGGTCTCAGAAAATACGCTTGTAGATCTCCAGGTACTCACGGAATTCACGGATTGAACAGGAGGGAGGAATCCGGTGATCGGGAATGGGGATATATCCACCCTCATCCACCAGAGGTTTGAGCCTCTGCAGGTGGGCCTCGATCTCCTTCCGGCCCTTGGTGATCACATGCTTGTCAACACCGCCGAACATCTTGAGGTCCCTGCCGAATT
This sequence comes from uncultured Planctomycetota bacterium, assembly GCA_964524955.1. Lineage (GTDB taxonomy): Bacteria > Planctomycetota > CAZGEP01 > CAZGEP01 > CAZGEP01 > CAZGEP01. Next base: position 5,397 of record CAZGEP010000102.1, read on the forward strand.
CGTTGCGGAGTGCAACTGGATCCGCCTCCCACACACCGACTTCAATGGGAAAGATGATGTCAATCCCTGAGTTCAGCCAGTGCGGAATCAGGGGATCCACTTTGCCGTCACTGTCCAGAAGAATGTGGCGCACACCCATGGAATGGTAGAAGTCGGCCATTTTCCGATAATATTTTGCATAGAATTGTTTGTACGTATCCGGTGAAAAGAGGGGGCCGGTCCGGCAGCAGCAGTCTTCAAAGAAATAGGCAAAATCAAAGGTCATATGTTCAAAGAGCGGACGGTAGAGTGTAATGAAAAAATCAGAAATATAATCAATCATTTCTTCATACAGTACAGGATCATCATACGGCAGAAGGCTGATCTGCTCAAGTCCCATCCAATCCCGCATCCACCCGAACAGACTGCCGCCCAGAAAGGGCAGCACCCGGTCCTCGCGACTCAGGGCAGCGGCTTTCTGCTGCCAGTCCTGCGCATACCGAGCGGGATCATTCGGATTGAGATATGTTTTGAAACGGTTCCAGTCTTCACGGGTAGGTTTGAGCGCTTCCTCCAGGTGCTGGGATATGGAGCTGCCGCTTTTGGGGCGCTTGATCAGTGCGCCCAGACCCGTACGGGTAATGGTGTAGTCGGGTCCGTCTTCGACCGTTCGGCTGGGCTCCGGTGCAATGGGATGGTTGCGGACCAGGCCGTGCACGTCCCACATGCCGTTTTCCCAGTCCGGATCCATCTCCGGCACCTGGGGGCCCAGGGATCTGCCGGTCGCGCATTCGAAGTCCAGTCCTTCGGATTTCCAGCGCTCTTTGGTCTCTGCCCAGGTTCCGAAAAAGTAGACCGGCATCCGGTCTGCAGGTTCATAATTAAAAATCGCGTGGAATCGTTCTTTATGGTTCATGGCTGCGTCCTTGTCAACCGTTCAACAAGCTCCTGCTTGAATCCGTCCAGGTCTTTCCAGGCAGTGGCGCAGCGGATGGTTTTTGCTGTTTCGTCAATGACCGTGAATCCGTCATCTGTTACCCGGACGCCGAGATCTTCCATCTCCAGGTATTCTTCACTGTAGCAGAGGTGGACCGCCACTGTATCAAAGAGAGTGGAACTGCGGACAGGAAAGTCTGCGTCGCGTTTGTGCACACCGGACCAGATCCGGTAATTGTCCATGAGTGCTTTTATCATCGGTGTCTGGCAGGTATGAACCTGCTGATACAGTTCGCCGTCAAGAATCACATCCGCACAGGTATCCAGCGGTGTGATCGTAATGTCCCAGTCCTGTGTAAAGGCCTTCCGGCAGTCCGGGGTATTGTGAATCACGTTGCATTCAGCAATGGGGGCGTCGCCGGGATTGTGTGCGCGGCGGAGCGAACCGTGCATTCCCACAAACCGGACCCTGTTCACGATCTCCGGTGCCTGCTCCAGGGCTTTTCCGATATTGGGAACCGGTCCGATGCAGCAGAGCGTGGTCTCCTGATCGCTGGACAGCACCGTATCGATGATCGCCTGAACTCCGTCAGCGTGAACCGTTCCCGGATACGTATCCAGGTCATAGTCCTCGACCCATGCCAGCTGATTGCTGCTGTGCCGGTTTTCGGTTTCAATACCGATGCCGACCGGAATATCTGTTCGGCCCGCGACTTCGAGCATCCGGGCGATAATTTCAGACCGGTATGTTGTGTTGCCTACATCACTGACCACCAGTCGAATGTCCAGTTCCGGGCTGTTGAGCATCATGGCCAGTGCCCAGGTATCATCAATATCTCCGCCAATGTCCGTATCCAGAATGACAGGTATCTTTTCCATCTGCATCTCCAAGCTAAAGAAAAATAATGAATAGAAATGAAACAACGAAATACGCGAAACACACGAAAAGAAAGCTCGGTTAACGGTAACTTATTACTCTTTACTCATTTCTCTTTACCGCGATTATACCCATTATAGCATGCGTGTGAGGGATTATGCAATGCACAAAACGGTTTTTTACCCGGATTTTGCGGTTGAAGTGCGGAATTGGGTAGGGGTTGCGCCGGTTATTTTCTTGAAAAGTCGCGAAAAATAATACGGGTTGTCGAATCCGCATTCTTCGGAGATCTGTGAAATCGTATGGCTGTGGCAGGTGAGCAGCAGGGTCTTGGCCTTTTCGATTCGTGCGTTGATGATGTGCTGGATTGGAGAGTTATCGGAGTATTCCAGAAAGAGGTGACGCAGGTAGTCTTTGCTGATAAAGAGTTTTTCAGACAGGTCTGCGACAGAGAGTTTCCCACTGGATGTCCGGATGATACTGATTGCCCGGCCAACGAGTTCGGCTTTTGGATCTGCAGGTGCTTTGGCCGAGCATGCCCGACGGACAAGTCCGCCGATCTCACGCATAATACCGTCCCGGACGATGTCAGTAAATTCAAAGTCAGAATTTATCTCTGTGAGCAGGCGTTCACAGGCATTGAGCAGAGAGCCGTCCCGGTCCCGCCAGCCGCCTTCGAGTTCTTCCAGGCCGCTTCCGGTCATACCGAAGCATAGAGATGTTACATTGGTATTATTCTCCTGATCATGGAGTACCCCGGAAGGTGTAATTGTGAATACATGACGCTCCACCCTGTATCGACTGTTCCGCACAGTTGTGAAACCGTCACCTTCCACGTAGTAAACCAGTTCCAGGGCTTTGTGCGTGTGCATTCTGCAGATGTGATCTGTTGCCTGGCAGGTGTTGAATGCAAATTCCAGTTTCATGGTCTCATGTCTCAAATGGTTGTAAACAACATGAGATTGTAACCGCAAAGGACTCGGAAATCACGAAAAAAAGGACCTGTGTTAAAGGTTTTTATGGAAATTTTCTTGACAAAATAACCGACATTGGTTATAAAAAAATAATCAAATGACATAATGCTAACGATAATGTAACCAGTATTGGGTTGGATTAACCTATGCAAGGTTTGAAAAAGATAGAACGAGTATTTTCTGTATTGAGTCGGCTGGCAGCAGAGAAAGAGGCTCTCTCTTTTACAGAGTTGTCTGACGGAGCGGAGAAAATTGCCGCCCCCACACTCTCCCGCATCCTGTCCACGCTGCTGAATAACGGATATATCATAAAGAATCAGAAAGGGCGTTATGAGCTGGGAGAGGCTTTCTACCGGCTGGCCCGGACTACCCTGCAGGTCCACCGGCTCAAGGACATTGTCGATCCTGTACTGCATGACCTTTCCGGTGACTTGGGGCATTCGAGTGCCTTTGCCGTGTGGAAGGATGATCACATTGTGTTCCAGACGGTCAATAATGTGCCGAATGGAATGCATTTACAGGAAGCCGGCAAGCCCATTTACAGAATCTTCACCAATTCCTTTGCTCAGGCCTGCATTGCCTTTCAGCCTGAAGAGGAGTGGCCGAAGATTCATTCCCTGGAGGTGCAGACTTACGGCAGGCAGGGTCTGGCGGAAATGAAAACGCTCTGGAAAGAGATCCGTCAAGAGCCTGTACGGGTCTTTTTCCAAGATCCGAGAACCCGGATCATTGCTCCGGTCTTTGCCGGAGAGAAGGGCCGCTTTCTGGGCGCTCTGGGGATTTCGTATTTTCAGAACAGCCAGACACACGCGCAGCAGGAAGCATTCAAAGAAACCGTTCTGGGCTGCGCTCGTAAACTGACCCGATGGATGGAGGAAACATGAATCAGCCGAATATTCTGATCTTACTGACAGACCAGCAGAGAAAGGATTCCCTGGGCTGCTACGGCAATACGGTTACGGCCACACCCAATCTGGACAGGCTGGCTGCCAGAGGGGTTCGGTTCGACAACGCGTACGTAGCCAACCCGATCTGTATGCCCAGCCGGTTCAGCATTTTTACCGGCCAGAATATCCGAAACCATGGCCAGTGGACCAACGGTCTGCAGCTTGAAGAGCAGCCCAACATCATCTCTGAACTGGCAGGCAGGGGCTATCAGACAGCAAACATCGGAAAAATACACTTTACTACCTACAGAGGTAAGGACAACTATGAGTCGATTGAATACTGGCAGAAACAGGGCACGGATGTTGGCTGGAACGGGCCTTACTGGGGATTTGAGCATGTCGAGCTGACGATCCATCACACCATGGCGCTGGCTCACTACGGCAAGTGGTTTTATGAAAGAGGCGGCACCGATGAGATGATGCGGACCGATAAACAGACCGGCCTCAAAACAACGCTTCCTCCTGAACTTCACGATTCGACCTTTATTGCCGAACGGACGGTCAATTACCTGCAGAATGTCCGGGACAGAAACAAACCCTTCTTTTTGGTCTCCAGCTTTCCGGATCCGCACCACCCCTTTGATCCTCCGGCAGAGACCGCGGCCAGGTATCCGCTGGACAGCGTAACCATGCCCACGGGCAGCAGCGAAGACCTGAAGACCCGACCGGATCACTACGCCCGGCATTTCTGCGACGGCTGGCACAGAAAAGGGAATATCCGGGAAAGACATCCGGACGGCGTATCCGAACAGGAGACCCGGCAGCGTATTGCCAACACCGCAGCCATGGTGGATCTGATTGGTCAGAATGTGGGAAAGATCCTGGATGAGCTGGAAAACCAGGGCCTGCTGGAGAACACGATCATCATCCACACAACAGACCATGGTGAACTGCTGGGCGATCATGGTCTCTGGTACAAAGGTCCTTTCTACTACCAGGGCCTGATCAACATACCGCTGATCATCACGGTTTCGGACGGCCTGAAGGGCGTCAGCAGCCAGGCGCTGTTTTCCCACGTTGACCTGGTCCCGACCCTGTGCGACCTGTTGGGAGTTTCTACGGACCTCTACGTCAACGGCATTTCACAGAAGCAAGTCCTTACCGGCAGCAGGCAGGATGTCCGGGAGCACTGCCTGGTGGAATACCGAAACGGTTACGGCGATGCGGATGTCTCCTCCAGGGCCCTGGTCAATAAGAAGTACAAGTATGTCTATTACCAGACCGGGGAGGAGGAATTGACGGATCTGGAAAAGGACCCGATGGAGACAACCAGTCAGGCGGACAACCCGGAATATCGGGAAATTAAAATGGAGATGAAAGACAAGCTGCTCAGAGAAATTCTGTGCACAGAAAAGAAAAGCCCTGAGCAGATCGGCAATGCCTGAACAGTATCACACAAACGCGAATGAGGAATATTATGGATAAACCCAACATACTGCAGTCAACCCCAACGACGTGCTGCACTAAGCGTGTCTTCCGGGTTTTACGCGATTCGGCCACTCCTGGTAATCCGGATTCGGGGTGGGTCGTCTGGCCATGACCTTCTTTTCCCATTCATGGATTTTGTTCTGCAGCTCCGCAGCTTTTTCCGGGTGCTGTCCGGCAACGTCGTGATCCTCTCCCGGATCCTCGTCCAGATTGTACAGCTCAACGTGATCATCCTCAAAAAACTCGATCATCTTCCATGGACCCTCCCGAACGGCACAGCCCGGTGTATCCCCCTGGTTGCCGTAATGCGGGAAGTGCCAGAAAAGGGGCTGCTTGCGGCTCCAGGACTCCCCCTTGAGCAGGCTATGAAAACTCTCTCCGTCTGTGTGCTGTTCTGGCATCGGATCCAGTCCGGCGGCTTCCAGCAGCGTGGGGTAGAAGTCCGGGCTGGTCACAGGTTCATCTGTCACAGCACCTGCCGACGTCTGTCCGGGCCACTTGATAATGAGCGGTTCACGAACACCTCCTTCGTATTTCCAGCCTTTGCCCTCAGCCAGGGGCAGGTTGCAGGTGGGGCTTCCCTCGGCAGTGGCAAGACCGCCGTTGTCTGAAGTAAATACAACAAGGGTGTCTTCTTCCTGACCCTGCTCCCGCAGGCAATCCATCAATCGACCGATGTTCTCATCAAGACTCTCAATCATGGCTGCATACTCTGGATCAGACTGGATTGTGCGGCGCTGAATGTTTCTTCCTTTCAGACGCTCGGTCGGCAGCTTTCCACCTTCAACAAACGGATCCTTCCGGTCCAGTCCCAGTTTTCTGGCTTTTTCTCTGTACTTCCTGATCTTCTCCTCTTTGGCCTGAATGGGGATGTGAACAGAGTAGTACCACATGTTGAGAAAGAACGGCTTGCCGGAGTTCCTGTTTTTTTGAATCAGGTCAATGGCCCGGTCCGTCAGATGGTCGGTCAGATACGTGCCCTCCGGAACGTTTTCCTCATCAAGGGTGGGGATCTTCCAGGGACTGAAATAGCCGCCCGGACTGGGCATTCCAAGTTCGCATCCGCCGATGTTGACATCAAAGCCGTGGTTCTCAGGATAGCACTGCAGATTGCCGAGGTGCCATTTGCCCACGTGCCAGGTGTTGTAGCCGTTCTGCTTGAGCGTACGGGCAAGAGATGTCTCGGTCAGCGGAAGTTCCCTCAAATAGGACGCCTCCACCAGCTTTCCCTTCAGAGGATGGTTCCGGCCGGAATGATCGATGTGACTGCTTACCCCGACCGTGGTGGGATACTTGCCTGTCATAATGCTGGCCCGGGTCGGAGAACAGGTGGGCGCGGCTGCATAGGCATCGGTGAACCGGATGCCTTCGGCAGCCAGCCTGTCGATATTCGGTGTTTCATAGAAGGTGCTGTTGTAACAGGAAAGATCCTTCCATCCCATGTCATCAATCAGGATAAAGATTATATTCGGTTTGTCGTGTTTACTCATAAAGCTGTCACCTCAATTTTCTCTCTTCATTGTAGTTATCCCCTGATTCGAATATTCCGTATCTGCCATTTGTTGACCGCGAAGTGAATTTCATTGCCTTTGATTTGGACCTTGTCCTTGAGGTCATTGCCGTCCAGGTCGGTCAGGCGGGCAGATCGGGGTTTGCGGTCAAGGCGGATTGCCGCCTGAACAGACTGGCCTCTGGACTCAACGATTCGGATCTCGGTCTCATTACTGACTTTCCGGAAGCAGAGCATGCGCAGACTGGCGGGCTGGATCGAGAGCTGTTCGTTGAGTTCTTTTTTGACTGCCGAATACTGAAAGCGGAGTGGAAAACGGGCTTGATCTGCAATCCGTGACAGCGCGGAAAGGCTCTTTGCCTGACTGCCCAGGATCAGTGCGTGGCGGAACCGGGCGCAGCCGGGCTGTGCCATCTGGGAGTAGCGCTCCCATCCCTCACGAAAAGGGCGGGTGATGCGAAGGAGCAGGTGAACCAGTCCGCTGGTCCCGGGCGGCTTGAGCCAGTACCGGTCACCATCCAGAACCGCGAGGCTGTAGTGCTGTTTCGTGTCAGTACACTGGACCCAGTCACGGGCATAGAACAAGCCTGGCATCTGGCGTTCAATGGACCGGCCTCTGTTCGTGTCCCGGGTGTACTGAATGGCGTCCAGGTCTCTTTTCTCGACCCCGAACGGGATAGACGCCCGAAGTCCGGCCTTTTTTCTGCAGGGCATTCCAAGAACAAAGTAGCCCTGGTCCGGTCCGCAGTTAATTTCCGTGTCCACAATCAGTCGGCCGTCTGCGTCCAGAAAGATGTCCTGAAAGATGTCGTGGTTTCGCAGTATGCCCTGGCGCTGAAACCGCCAGCGAAGGGGACCGGACTCAATCATGCAAAGGCTGGTAAAGGCTGTCCGCTGCGGATGGCTTTGAATCTCTGTGGTGCGCCATCCAATGTGTTCGCACTCAAGCAGCATGGGTTCGAGAATTGAACTGAAGGCGGATGCGCGGATCCGGTCTTTTTTCAGGGCAATTGAACGAAGGTGGTGTTCTTTCCAGGTCAGGTTCCAGGGGCCGCACGACATCCGGGAATCAGGTTTGCATTCGGTCTGTTCGGCAAAGGATGCTTTGGGAGCCGCGTGCAGTTTGTAGGATGCAGCGCCGCAGGCAGGCACGTTTGCTTTTACGAGCAGACTCCATTCGCCGGGCCGCCGGGGGTTGCAGGATTCCACAGCCTGCTGTACGGGCCGTCTGCCTGAGGGTGTTCGGAGTTCATATCCACCGACTTCAAAGTCAACGCGCTGAATCGGGATGGAAACGATTTCACGGGTCGGCTGCGGCCTGGACGAAATAACGGAAACCGTGTCTGTGTCCTGGGGCAGGGCCGGGGGCAGAAGTTTTGCCAGGGCGTTTCTGCGGATTTCTTTCGCTGTATCACAGGCATTGAGCAGATCCAGGCGCATGGCGTCAATGTCATCGCTGAAGAGAAACTGCACGCCATGGGTCTGAGCGTGGAGTACGCGGCGCCAGGCCTGACGGAGTTCATTGGCCGGCCATGACAGGGATTTGCCGGAGGCAAAGGCCGAATAGATCTCGGCCTCAACCAGCAGGGCTGCGGACCGGTCCCGCAGACAGCGGAGTGCAGGTGCACCGAACGGGCCGTTGTAGCCTACATCCGCGGGATCGATTTCTCCGGATACAACGGGCAGTTTCTTTATGTCTTTACGAATCGTTTGAAAGAATTGGTCCGGTGTGCTGACGGCCATTTCGGAATCTTCGTCCCGGTTCCACTCCAGGATCGATTTTTTCGGGTCAAAGGGTTGATCCGTGATGTGGTGTCGGAACGGACGGCCGTCATCCATGGAGATGATCACAAACATGGCCTCTGCCTGGATGTCTGCATGTCGGCTGATGTCTGCGAGAAACTCCTGGCGGATTTCTTCGAGTTCCCTGCCCTGGGATTCGGACATGGCTTTGAGCTGTTCGTAAAGAATGCCGTAATGCTGAATGCAGGTGAGGATCTCGCTGCCGTCCAGTCCCTTCCATCGAAAGAACTTGGGCTTGCCTTCCATTTCCAGCAGCAGTTCGGGCCGTCCACCCATCGTATACTCATATCCGGCCATGCGCAGCACCTGGGGGAGCTGGCAATGGCCGATGGCCGTGTCCAGGTTGGCAAAACCGCGTGCAGTAAAACCCGGAAACCATTCCTTGAGGACCTGTTTGCCTTCTTCGATGTTCCGGATATACGTCTCTTCGGGTGCAGTTGTCGGGCGGATGTTTGCGTAATGGCCGGCGGTCAGGGTAAATCGCCCGCTGTCCATGAGCTTGCGCCAGCGTTTGAGGGCGCGGGGCCGGATGCGGAAGTAATCCTCCAGGCTTTCGCAGGTCGCGTCCATAAAGAAACAGAACGCAGGATCTTTTTCCGCAAGATCCAGGGTTTCATCAAAGATCAGTGTGTAGCGTGACTCATGCCAGGACCGGTGGAAGCACCAGGCCCAGTCTGTGTGCGTGTACGGCATCAGAAGAATTTTTTTCCCTTTGAGTTTCTTGCGGATAGTTTGTGCGGTTTCGTTCATGATGTCTTCTGAGTAATACGAAATAAGAAAATATTATCAATCAGATACTTGTGATTGCAAGGTCAAAAACTTCTGAATGGAATTTTTTTTCAGTCAGCGTCTTTTACTGTGGTGTGGGTTTTGGAAACAGGTCCAGATGAAAGCGCCGATCCCTATGCACGGGAAGACTGCTGCCGGGATGAGCATGAGTTTCCACATGGATTCACCGGGGGTCAGGTCCACCAGCTTTCCGAACAAAGGAATAGCTGCTGTGCTGAGGATAGAGACCAGAAACATGTTCAGAGACATGGCAGCGCCGAATCGCTCGGGTTCTTCATCTGCCAGTCTGCTGAGCATGACCGGGAATTCCGCAGACCAGAGAAAAGCACCCAATACGTATCCGCCAGCTGTCAGCATGTAGTTGCGGGAGAGAATGCCGCAGATAAAGACTGTTCCGCCCATAATACCCGGAAGAATCATCAGCGCTCTGCGTCCGAAACGGTCCGGGATCAGTCCGAGGATGGTCCTGGAAACAAGGTAGGAGACGGACCAGGCAGACAGGACATAGCCGGGGCCGATGGGCATGGAAGCAAAGGAGTTGCTTTCCAGGAACCGGGACATCCACATGAAAATAAGGGTGTCCGTGGTTCCGTGTGCAGCGGTGAGCAGGATAATCGGATGGACTCGCCGTTGGACCAGCAGGTGTTTGAAGGAAAAGGGTTCCTGAGAGGACGCGTTTGTCTTCAGACGCAGCGACGCTCTTTTTCTGTACAGAGCGCTCAGAATCAGAGCCACCAGTCCGGTTGCCAGAAACGGACCATGGTAAATCATGGCAAAAGAGACCGCAGCACATTCTGTGCTCAGCGAAAGCATGTATTCAGCCAGGGCCGGGAAAAAGAGTACCCCCACACTGCTGCCGGCAAAGTTTAGAGAGATTGCCCTGCGCCGGTTATTCGGAAAGAGACGGATCAGATAATTGTTGACCGCAATGCCCAGTGGAAGCAGAAACATGCCGTAGAAAAAGACTGCAGGCAGCAGAATGAACAGGTATGTGCTGCTCAGTGCGATCATGAGCATGGAGATGCCCGCGCCCAGAAGTCCGATCCGGATAATCCGCCTGGGACCGAACCGGTCAACAAGCGCACCGGCCGGCAGCACAGAGATGACTCCGGCGGTCCACCGGAGACTGAGCACCAGTCCGAATATGGCGTTGCTGACGGCCAGGTACTCGATCAGGCGGCTTCGATAGATCGGTATCATCATAAAACTCTGACAGACGAGCAGTGCAGCAACTGTCACAATCGCGTATTGAAGTCTCAGTCCGGGTTTCATGCAGGAGATTATATTGTCTGACAATTAAATAGTCAATTCTTTTCTGACGTTTCATTCAGGAAAGGGATTCTGCAGGTTCTGAGACGGTTGCTCGTACGTTGCGAAACAAAGGCTGTTCTTTATATTTCATTTCGTCTGTATAGATGATTGCAATTTTTTTTGATTCTGCTACAATAATACAAATAAAAAAAGAATGGATTGCTTTTATTTAAGCGCTTCGCTGATAAAGCAGGAGAGTAGACCGCAGGAGAAGATTTCAGGATGTATACCGATACAGCTCGATACAAAGATACGTTTGCTCTCTTGTTCATCTTTCTCCTGCTCTATTGTCCCCTGTTTGAAAGATAGGAGGGTGATTTTATGGATACGATGAAAGCGGTAATAATCGCCGGGATTCTGATTGTTGTGGCATGTATCAGTATTTTTTGGATGGTTCAGTATTCTCAACCACAAACGCTTTCCGATCCGCCCGGGGCGAGTAATGAGCAGCCTGCCCGACCAGCTGCCGGTGAGAAAAAGGGAATTCCCGTTAAAGAACCTGTGGGTAAAAAAACGAACAAAGCCTGGGGGCTAAGATTTCCTGCATGATCCTGATCTATACGGTTTGTTGTGTCGCTTTTTTCTCCATCCTGACATATAATTATTTTCGAGAGCAGAATGTTCAGTACCTCATATCTGTTTTAAATATGAGAGCATACCACTGGAAGGATTTTGTCAAGCACCGGATTGAGTTGAATGCAACTCCGCGCTTTGTTCAGGCAGACGGTTCTTTGGAACAGAATGCAGAGGGGTTTCGGAAGTTGTTCAGCGGTGAAATTGTCGGGCTGTATACAGCAAAGGGCGGTTTGGTCCACAAAATAAAAGGCTCTGCACCGGGCTCACTCTCAAGGAAACTTCAGGACAGGGAATTTGTACTGACCCGTAACCGGTTCAGCTCTGTACTGTCCCTGTCTCATAACGACAAAAAGTACCTGCTCTATGTAACGATACCGTTTGCAAAGGATGCGTTTATGCCTCAGGGCATCTATGGTTTCCTGGTCAGTTTTATTCTGATTTTTGCGTTGCTGGCATTCTTTCTCGGAGTCCTTGTGAGTCTGATTGTTATCCGGCCGGTAAAGACCATAACGCAGTATACCCGGCGTGTAGCCGAAGGCGAATTTGATGCACATCGGGTCATGGAGACCGGGGACGAGATCGAAGAGCTCTCGAGAAGCTTCAGCGACATGACCGCCAGGGTAAGGGATATGCAGGAAACCGCCAGGGATTCGTCTCCGCTGACCGGATTGCCGGGCAACAACACGATTACGTCGGTTATTGAGAAAAGTATACGTGAATGTTTGCATTCCGTGGTTGTGTATATTGACGTGGATAATTTCAAGGCGTATAATGATGTGTACGGGTTCAGTGCAGGTGACCGGGCTCTGTTGTATCTTGCAAAGATTCTTAAGAGCTGTGTTCAGTCATTTGAATCCAGGGACAAGGATATTTTTCTCGGACACGTGGGAGGGGATGATTTTATTGTGGTTGCGGACGCGAATCATGTCCGGAAGCTTGCAGAAACGGTCTGTCATTTATTCGACAAAGACATCCATACGCTCTACAATGCCGCTGATCTGGAAAAGGATGGCATTGAGGTGGAGGATAGAGAAGGAAATAAACGAAAATTTCCATTGATGTCCATTTCCATGGCAGGCGTTTCTGTGTGGAACAGGGGATTCAATCATTTCAGTGAAGTTACGACAGTCGCTGCCCAGGTCAAGAAAGTGGCGAAATGGAAGCAGGTCAGCAACTTTGTCATGGATCGCCGCAAAGGAATTTCGCAGCAGTTCAGCCGTCCGGATACGGAAAAAAATAAACTTTTTTCTTAAATCGATTATTGCGCCCCCTATCCGTAGTCTAATAAATATAACTTAATATATATTAGTGACTAATATTACAACGCCATATTTACTAAAGTTATCCGGTTAAGTTGACGATAACTC
>CAZGEP010000103.1:0-17828 GCA_964524955.1 uncultured Planctomycetota bacterium
CGTTGACAATCAGAAATCAAAGAAAAATTGCCGCCGAAGGCGGCCTAATTTGTTTTTATTTGCACCAGGGTGTTTCCGCTGAATCCTGTTATGTGCGGATTGTGCTGTTCGGTCAGAATAAATAGAATGTTCGGCTTATCCGCCATGTTTTTACTTCCTGTCTGTGTAGGTTTCGCGTATTGCGTCAAAGGCCATCTTCCTTCTGCGGCCGTAGCTGACCATGCCTTTGAGATTGAGTTCGTTCCAGTGCGCGTTCAGCTGCTTGGACGGATCCCTGTAGTCGCTGAATACAAACGGAAAGGTTCCGGCAATCATGGGGTAGTCCCGGGCCAGGCAAAAGATCTCACTCAGCAGGTCTGCATGGTATTCCTCGCTCCACAGGTCGCGTGAGCGCGAGTGAAATCCCGGGGTGGAATCTGCGCCAAACTCAGTCAGCAGCAGGACCATATCGTTTTTTTCCGCAAGGACTGTATCCAGCATTTTACGCATGGGTGTCAGGTCAATAGGTTCGCACGGTACTGGATCCTGTCCCTTTTCCTGTACAACACCTGTGCCTTCACCGCCTTTGATGATGTCGTACCAACCGTAATAGGAATTGATGCCGAGTACGTCCACAATATCTGTCAGTGGGCCTGTATTTCCGTAGAGCGCGGCATAGGAGATGAGCCGGGTCGGATCGTGTTCTCGGGTATGATCCGCCAGCTTTCGGAAGAAACCCTCTGCTTCGGGATTTTTGGTGTTGCACTCATTACCGATACCGTATATGGCAACGCACGCATGATTGCGAGCAACACGGATCATTTCCACCGCAGACTGACAGGCCAGATCGATCCATTTCGGATCCATGAAACAGGTGTCTTTGGCATCATCCGCCGGATGGTAGCAGTAAACCGGCGGTTCGATCCAGACCAGCAGCCCCTTCTGGTCACAGAGCTGGTAAAAGGATTCGTCCATGGGATAATGGCAGCGGACCGCATTGCATCCTGCCTCCTTCATCAGCGACAGGTCACGCTCCAGCTGTTCGGGATTCATGACCAGTCCGTGAACCGGAGAGTCATACACGTAGCAGATGCCTTTGAGCGTGTAGGGGGAGCCATTGAGATGTACCTGTCGATCCTGAACTGCGATTTCCCGAAAGCCGTATTTATATTCCTGACTGTCAATTACCTGGCGGTTGCCGTCCAGCAGTTCTATGCGCACACTTTCCAAATGCGGATTCTCCGGAGACCAGTCCGGGACGTCATGTAACGGCAGCGACGTATTCACTATGCCGTCTGCATGAATACAGTCTTCCCATGACAGCCCTTTGCCGACCTTGATGCAGATAAGATTCCGGGTTTCCATGTTCAATACCTGCCCGCGAACATGAAGCTCCCACCCGTTGGCCATGCGGCTGGAGGTAAGTACCAGATCCTTGAGCAACGGTCCGTCTGAGATTTTCAGTGTTACGCTGCGGTGAATGCCGCCGTAATTGAAATATCCCGTGCAGGTCGGCCACTTGATGGTCGTGGCGCGGTTGTCTGCCTTGACTGCGATGTGATTGGTACCGGCCTGCAGGTGTTGAGATATGTCGATCGTAAATGCCGTATAACCACCTTCATGCGTTCCAACTTTATTGCCGTTGACATAAACGTCACAGAGATAGTTGACTGCGCCGAACCGCAGAATCGTTCGGCTCCCTCTGGTGAACGCGAGTACATCAAATTCCCGCGCAAACCAGCAGACGCCTTCAAAAATATCGTAGCGTTCGGCGTACTTCTGCCAGCAGCCGGGCACGGTCACCTTTGTCCAGTGGGTCCGATCCTTGTCCGGCCGGTGATACGCGCAGTGAATCATGTGATATTTGGGATCCAGGTCCGGAACAAAGTCCCATTGTCCGTTAAGGGAAATGATTTGTTTCATTTATTATCTCCTTGAGCCGGTGTATGACCGACCTGGACCGTCTGCCCGTTGCCCGGAACAGACACGCGGACGCGGGGACGGCCTTTGATCTCAATGCTGATCGTGCAGGCCTTGTGCAGGGGATTGGAGACCCAAACGTCTTTCTTCTGCGTGAGCAGCAGACAGGGATGATCGACGGTGATCAATGGCTGTGATTTTTCCGCAAGTGATCCGGCACGGTAAAAGGCGGCCATGACCGGTCCGTTGTCAAAATGTACAGCCTGCACATCCCGGCTGTTGGCCAGTATGGAGAACCCCGGTTTGCGGGCAATGGCTGCGGCAGCCTGTGCTGTTGAAGCCGGCGCCAGCACATAGCCGGAAGATGCATCTTTTGGTTTTGCTCTATGATAGAGAATAGGAAGAAATACCTGGTCGGTCAGGGTTTCCCGGGACAGGGCACGGTTGATAAGGTGCCAGGAACCTGTGACCTTGCCCATTTTGATGTTTACGCGACCCGGAGAGAGCAGTACGTAAGCCACGCCCCGGTGGTGCAGCCAGGAGACATCTGAAACGGTCTGGCTTTTTTCGATTGTCCGATGACCGCTCTCCAGACCGATGGTGACCGGACCATCCAGCCTGCACTGGTCAAGGGCGGTGGCGGAGCCGTGGGGATGATCCGGTGCACACATGCCGCCAATCAGACAGACCACCCGGTCTCCATGACAGAAATAGGCCTTGCGCATGGTCAGTTTGTTTCCGAACCGGTAATCAATGGCCGTAAGACCGCTCTGTCCATTTCCTGCTCCGCCCACAAACGGGCAGCGTTTGAATTCGGGCAGGCGGCCTGCGATGGTGATGCCCGGCAGCCAGAACCAGTCCCAGACAGGCATCATGTTAAAGTATTCCTGTCCGTTACGCATAATAAGGGCGTCAGAACAGTACATGCGATCCCCTTTAAGGTTCTCTCCGTTAATTTCCTCTGACGGCAGGGTTCGCGTGGACATGGTTTTGAGAAAGAAACTGAAATCGTTTTGATGGTAAACCGTGAAGTCGCTGCGGGGAAAATGCCGGAATCCGATCAGGGGATTGCCCTGGCCCTTTTCTCTTTCAATGATCGCGTTCATCCGTTTTGCCTGATCGGGAAGAATGTCCCGCAGCCGTTTGAGTACTGTTGTCAACTGTTTGCGTCCCAGGGCATTCACTCGTGTGGACGCGCGGTCAAGTGTAGCAGGAACGGTATATTTTCCACGACGCATCCAGTCCATGCCCTCGACAACATAGTCCACCAGGATACGGATCTTCTCCTGGGAAAAGGCCCACGGTGTTCCGCGAAGGATCCAGGCCATGGCGCTCAGGTCATGGACATAGCTGTTGCCGTAATGAAATGTCTGCAGGTGCTCGTTGTGCTGATGAAAGCTGTAATCCGGCTGGATTCCTTCATCCGTGCTGACCTTGATCTCAGCCGCTGCACACGCGGCAGCGTGTGCCAGCATCTTTGTGTTGCCGCTGGCCGCTGCCCGGGACAGGGAAAGATCAGCCAGCCAGATCAGATTGGCACCGGTCATATCCACGCCTTTGGACTGCGCCACGACCTGCCAGCCTCGCTTGCGGCGTTCAGGAGTGAGGTCATTGCCGAGAATCACCAGTACGTCACGCATCAGCCGCGGCGTTCCGATGCGGTCATGCCACCACGCGCCCTGGTGATACCGCTTGGCCAGCCAGTGATCCAGTGCGCGCAGCAGGGCGTCCCGAAGCGATGCATCTCCCCGCAGTTTGCTGTCCGGATGCAAAAAGGCCATGGTCATTGTTCTTAAACGCAGAAGGTGGGTGCGCGGACGCCATGTGGATTGTGTCTTGTCAGCATAGTTGATGTCAGGCCAACGGCCGTCTTTCGTGAGCGATGAAGCTGTCTTGCGGACATTTTCCGCAGCCGGTGGTCTGCGACTTAAAAACAGTTCCCGATACCGGTCAAGAATATGCTGTGCCGCCTTGCGGTCGTTATCCTGTTTCGAGGATTCTTCAGCCATGACTGAAATCGGCAGCATGAAAAGAGTGATGATGAGTATTGTATTGAATTTCATAAAAAGGACTCCATAAAACAGGTTCATTTCCGGGTTTCCCTTACATCAAGAGAATAGTTCCATTGATCTATTCTGGCAACCTGCCAACAGGATGCAACCCTTTCCTGGAGTTTTTCGTTGTTTATTATTATATTCTGCATGTCACGACCACGCTTTGTCCAGATATGTCTTCAGCTGACTCAGGTCACGCTCCGGTATCCTCTCCAGATGATTGTTCATTTTACGCTTTGGTTCTGGCTTTTCCGGCAGCTGCGGGTCCGTAAGCACGGCCGGGTATTTACGGATGATTTGGCCGGTTTCAATGTCCACATCATAATGTCTGCTGCACCGTTTGCGACCATCTCGTGAAGAACAACCGATATGAAGTGAACCATCCCTGGAATTGATACCATAGCTGAATGTCCAGAACCTCATTCCGCTGGTTTTCATGAGCGTGTCCATGTCTTTTTCGATTCGCAGATCCACCCGGTTGCATTTTCCGGTATCGGGACTGTATACCCATGTATAGCTTGTGCTGCTGGAATGATCATCTATTATGACCAGGTAATGCTTTTTGTTGGTTTCGACCCATTGGGTTTGAAAGGGCGCTCCCCGTTGATTCTCCAGCACCTTCTTTTCTTTTACATGCAGTGTATATCTCGTTGTATGGCCGCTTTTATTCTCTGTTACAGAAATGCCGTATTTCTGATTCAATTTCTTTTTATCAGGTGCGGGCTTGATCTTTACGGTGATCACGATATCGTTATTTGAATCCGGTTTCTGGTCACCGTAAAGAAATACCATTCTGCAGGAGAATGAAGCCGCCAGGACGAACAGAGCCAGGAAAATGCGTTTGGTTCTCATATTGAGCTCCTTTATTTCGTGGTTCAAAGTTTTTTTACGGTTTTAGCTGGTTCTTCACTTGACACAGTTTGCCGTGAATTCCATGTTTTTCCGCCAGAGGCAGATCAACTGCATGCCTTTGGTGACCGGTGACCTTCAATTTTTTAAGCAGTTCTTCATGATCCTTCATGTCACTTCATGGTTATATTTTTAAATCAGTTTTTGGTTTCATCTTCTTTGCGGTGCAAAACACCGCCACAGTCACCCCTTCTTCCAGCGCATCTGGACTACCGTGCAGTCGCCATCTTTCTCATTTACGTATTCATATTTTCCAAAGCAGGCTGGTACAAGCGCAGACTGCCATTTGTACAGGGTGTTGTGGTATTCAGGATTCTTTTTTGAACGGATGGTGACCTGTTCACCGACAGTCAGGGTTACGATATGCATGAACCGGCCTCTGGTATCCGCGTGTGCGCGTTTGCCGAAGTGATACCGCTCGATTTCAAAGGGCATCCGCGGGTCTGAGCTGTACCGGTCCATCATGTATTCTTTGGTCCATTTAATTACGTTGGGTTTGGCGCGAAACCGGTCTTTGAGCCAGGATTCGCGTACCCATTTTTCGTTGTCAAAGCCATGATCCAGATGCATTTTCATAGGCGGATCGGTCATGGATTTTTTGTCGTCATCCCAGGCATTACGCGCAAAGTCGTAGAGGAAGAAGGAGTACTCTGTGGCTGCAACACTCGGACAGGTATCCATCTCCAGGACCATCTGGTTGCCGCCGTGGCCGTGGACCGTACCCGGCGGGATCAGATAGAGGTCGCCCACATTGCTCTCCCAATTGGCGATAAAGTCCTTCCAGTTTGAAATTTTACTGATGTTCTTTGACTCCCGGCAGAGGGCTTCCCACTTCTCGGGATCGGCATCGTCTTTGTAGCCCATCCATGTATTGGCGCCTTCATAGGCTTCGGCAATGTAATAGGTTTCGTACCGGCCCAGCGGTTCCTTGAAGTGGCGCTTTACGTAGTCTGTGTCCGGATGGTTGTGGATGGGCATGCTGATCCGTTCCGCGGGTTTGGGCCTGGGAAAGTAGCCGTCATCCAGCCATACATCCATGGGAAAGAGGGACGGGTAGGTTTCGGCAATGTGTTTGCCCACAAAGTCCTCGGCATACTGGAGCAGGTTCATGGCCGGCATGTTGAGCATCTCCTCTCGTCCCACATCCACGAGCATGCTCAGTTCCGGTTCTGCCAGTTCGTTCCATGCGTTGCACTCCAGGCTCGGTACGTCAAAGAGATCCTTGTAGCGGTATGCCCCCCAGGGTCCGGGCTGGTAGATGGGGACCTCCTTGACCGGATACTGAAGCAGGGTCTGCATGATGCCGTCGTAGGCAGCGCGGGGGATGAGCTTGAGTCCAGAGTGTGAGATGGCCTCGACCCAGTAATCCATGCGTTCGATCAGGAATTCCTTCTGCCGGTCGAGCAGGTAGTAATCGCAGTAATAGTATTCCTTCCAGAAGTAATCTTTTTTGGGTTTTTTCCAGCCGAACGGAACAAGTTTGCCGTCCCACATCTCCCAGAGAATGGGCTGCCGGGTTTTGTCAAAGTAAAAGGTCAGGTTATAGCTGTCGGCAAGTTCGGGTACAGCCGCCCCTTCACCGTATACAATGACTGCATCGGTTTTGGATTTCTTTTTCAGGGTCTTTTTCAGTTTCGTCACCTTTGCAGAAACCATCAGATCGATGATGTGTCCGTCCGTGTTAACCACGCCAAACCCGGGATCTCCGGTCTCAACAAACGGTTTTTTGTAGTCTTCGATTTCCTGAGTTGGTTTATAGAGCCCGACCGCGGGGATGAATTCCACAGCAAGGCCGGCCTTTGTTGCCTTTTTTTTGAGCAGCCTGATCAGCGCAGGCCAGTCAATGTCAAACCACCCGTCAAAGGCGATTCGCAGAGCATTCTTTCTTCTGCTTCTGGAAACGGTTGTGATGATTTGATCGCAGACATTGTCCGGGCCAAATAGAATCGCGTCCCTGTGTTCGGGATTGACCTGGATTCGATTCTCCGCGTTTGTTCTGGATTCATACAATGGCATAATGCTATTCCTTTCTGATCAAAGAGATAGAGGATGTGTTTGAATAACAGGATCGGAAAGATCCATTCAATGCTCCACTGAGAGCTGCCGCTCTTCACCAGGGAGCAGACTGATGAAATTGTCACTCCAGAAGGAGGGAATGACCTCTCTACCGGTGGACGGATCCATTAGCTGGAAGCAGGCAAGCAGGGCAATTGAATCACCCGTGTTCTGCACCTGTACCGTTATCCCATTGTCTGCGGAAACGGCCTGGGTCTTGAGTGACGGCTGCGGAATGCGGTTCAGAGAGTCGAAGCAGTCCCGGTCATCTGTCAGGCCGGGCCGGAGCAGCCAGTATACGTCACCGGAGAGATGGTTGCCGGACTCATCCGAGAGTTTGAGCGCCACAAACCAGACTGGACCCGTATCATCAGGCTCCGGAACTGTCAAGAGATCCTTGTAAGTGTTGGCCGGCATGCTGACACGATGCTCTTTTCTGAAAAGCTCTTTCATGTCACGGCTGTATGCGGTTACCTCGGCCCGGCAGTTCTTAAGCGCATGGAGACTCGCGTTAATGACCGAAACGGTCCGGTCGAGATAGCTGAGCTGAATATGAATGGGCGAACAGGCCCGCTTGACTGCGTAATAACTCGCGGTAGGGCGGAGATAGTAATCGTAGAACTGCCACTGAACACTGGGCCAGCACGCGTTCATCTTCCAGTATCCGAATCCGCTGGTGATTTCCCAGAGACGGTGATTGACGGCCTCGTACATGGCGCGGTGCTGTTCTACAGAGACCAGGTCAGCCTTACGGCAGTAATCCGCGGCATCACGGACCCGCCCGTGGCGACGGCGCAGGGCTTCGTCAAAGGGCTGGAAATACTGGTTGGCGCCGTGGTGCGCCCAGGTCGGATTCAGGGGGATCCGGTCGCCGATCAGTTCGTTGTCCAGGTTGGGAAGAAATTCCCTCAGACTCTCGATCCGGGGAACGGACGCGGATGCGCCTTCGAGCATGAACATCCAGTTGCCGTATTCGCGGACCCAGCGGTAATACTCGGCTGGCTGAAGCCACTTGTAGGTCTTGGGTGCCCAGTCATTGACTCCTGTGGGCAGATCGCGGGCGATCCATTCGGGTGCTTCGCGCGGTTTCATGTATCCCGGTGCCTGGGCCATGACTTCTCCTTCTGCCGGATCGGAGGGATCGTCCGGAAAATAGCCGCTGGGGATAAAGAGCCGGGTTCCATCAAGCTCATTGATATATCTTCGCCACATTGTGTAGATGTCTTTGTGCGGAAAGCCTTCGTTCATGCACATGTAGAGCGTCAGGCACGGATGATTGCGGTAGCGCTTGATCAGGTCAATGGTGCATGCTTCGAGTACGTCCTGATCCGTGGGCTGCAGGCGGTTGACATCTGACCAGCTGCAGCAGAAGAAATCTATCCACATCATGACCCCGTGCCGGTCGCAGGCGTCCATAAACGCCCTCGGCGGATTGGGGATATCCTCAAAGCAGACAAAGTCCTGGTTGGCCTCGGCCAGCAGCCGGACCTCGGCGTCCATGCGCGCCGCGTCCCACTCCAGCATCAATTCAGGCTGAATATATCCGCCGCGAAGCGTGATCTTCTCACCGTTGAGGATAAAGCGCAGACCGTGAAATTCGCCGCGCTGGTGAAGTTCTTTTTCAATGGTGCGAATTCCGAAAGATACATCCCGGGTGTCGGAAAGGACGTTGTCTGTTTCGAATTCAAGCTTGAGATTGTACAGGGGCTGGTCTCCGTATTTCCGCGGCCACCAGAGGTCCGGATCCTTTACAATCAGTTCCGGAGACTCGGGCGCATGGAACGAGACGTCACGGATCTCTCCCGGATTCAGGGCGACCGGCGCTGTCACGGTGCCGCCTGTTTCACGGATGCATGCCCGGAGGTTTCCGTTCACTGCGTTGTCTGTCTGATTGATCAATTCCGTACTCACGCTCAGGTGTGCCGGACCGTTTGCGCCTTCGGGCAGTCTGCTCCGCACAAAGGGATGCGCGATACGGACAGGGCCGGTAACAGTCACGGTGACGTCCTGAAGAATGCCCATGTTCCGGTCTGGTACATGAGGAAAACAGTCATACCCGACGGTCATGACTTCGGTCACGTCATTCAGTATGTCCTGCCAGTAAAAGGACCGGTGTTCGCCAAAGGGCTCCAGCGTAACATTGGGAAGACCCGGGTGATCCACGCAGTGAACGGCGACCGCCAGTGTGTTTTCGCCCCTGCGGACCGCATGGGTGACATCAAAGGTAAAGCGTTGAAACATACCGCACATCGTATCCGGTCCGGCGATCTGTTTTCCATTGAGCCAGACCTCGGCCCGGTAATTGATGCAGTTGAATCCGAGCAGTGCACGCTGGTCCGGCTCCAGTGCGGCAAGTTCAAATGTGTTGACAAACCAGTAGGGGTCCATCCAGGGCGGCCGGCCGCCGGGCAGGTAAGAGCGGTCGCGCAGCCCGTGCTGCCGGTTGAAACTGATCGACGCGTCCGGGATGGCAAAGAGGTTCAGCCCCTTGCGGGGATCCGGATAGATGCCGTAGCGCACCAGAGCACCGAGCGCGGTGCAGGGAATATCCACTTTCAGCCAGCCGTCTCCGGTCGCTGGAGAGGATGAGATGTCAGCTCCGCTCCGTTTATTCAGAGCAGAGGATATGACGTTCCAGTCGGAGTTAATCAGATGCTGCATGTATTACACTCCGTACATTGCGTGCTGCGTGCGGTTTCGATCATGGCTGTGAAATTTTCGGCTGGTATCGGCGGGTTGATCTCGCTTGATGATGCCACGAACATGCCGCCCGTCTCAAGTGCCCGGGTTTCGCGGATATGGCGGCGGACGGTTTCAGCGACTTTGCCCGGGGTTCCCCGCTCCATCAGATCCACGCCATCCACGCCGCCGGCCCAGGTGACCTGCGGCCATGTGTTTTTCAGTTCAACGATGTCCATGCCGCAGTTGGGTTCCAGGCAGTAAAACCCGTCCACTTCACAGTCGAGCAGGTCCGGAATGCACCGCTTCCAGTTGCCGTCACTGTGAAAAAGAACCTTGGTGTCGTGTTCGTGCCAGGCTTTTGTAAGCTTCTTGATATACGGGTAGTGATATTCAAAGAGGATTTCGTTGGAAAAGAGCTGTCCCTGCTTGGTGGCGAAGTCTTCAGCAATAAGAATAACCGGAGACAGTTCTCTGTCGGCCACAGCGTGAACTCGATTGAGTTCACACTCAATGCTTTGTTTCATGAATTCGTCAAGCACTTCCGGGTAATCCATGATGAAAAACGAGAATAATTCCAATCCCATGAGGTCCAGTTGTCCATCTGAATGACAAAGCCATCCGGGGTAGTTACCCGTTCATCTCCCCTCGGTGGGTGCGGGGGCATAAAGAGATCCAGTGTTTGTGCGATGGCGTGGCAGATATCGTCTTCGGTATAATTGAATCCTTTAATTTTTTTGCCCGTGTAGCGGGCAATGACTGCCGGATTGTAGCTGAGCTGCTCCAGGATAGCGACCTGGTCTACAGGTTGCAGGTTTAACGTGGCTTCTACGCGTTCCCGTTTTGTCATCTTATTCAAAGTCATCGTTTGTTTCCTTGCACCAGTTCTGCAGCAGGTGACGGTGTTGTTTAAGCTGTGATTGGTATTCCGGGTTAGTGACCAGATTATGCATTTCCCCGGGATCATTTTGCATGTCAAAGAACTGCTCTGGATTCTTGCCGTTTTCGAATACAATATACTTAAAGCGTTGTGTTCGAACCATGCGTCCGCGTAAGCGGGGGGTGTCCGGCAAAACTTCGGTTTCACAGAGATCCGTTTCCGTGACGACAAATTCACGAGTCGGGGGGGTATCCTTTTCAACCATGGGGCGAACGCTTTTGCCGCGGCACTGCTCCGGGATGGGTAACCCGGCATAATCCAGCACCGTGGGCATCAGGTCCAGGATGGGATTGGTCGGAGCGCTGTTTATGCTGCCCGAATTTACAGCATGCGGGTCGGAGACCAGAAAAGGCACGCGTGCGGATTCATCATAGAGCGACCATTTCTGATTCCATTGATGACAGCCATGGCCGTCGCCGTGGTCGCTGGTGAAGATGATTACGGTGTTGTCGGCCAGGCCGGTCTGGTCCAGAGTCTCCAGAAGTCTGCCGATTTCCCTATCTACGATTTCAGTTAAGCGATAGTATCCCCAGAGATACTGACGAGTTTGTTTCTCATCCCACTGGTATGCCAGCAGGTATTTTTTCATTGCCTGTTGGAATTCGCGCAGCGCTTCAGGCTCGTTTTCCGGGATATTGTGATTGTCCGGCAGGGGGGGTAGTTCTGAAAGCTCACCGGGAGGAGATGAAATGTTCTCCATTTTCAGCTCATCTCCGCGTGAGAGTTCGCAGCAGTCGTGCGGATTGTTGTACGATACAGTCAGGAAAAAGGGCCGGTCATGGGACTGCTGGAGGAATTCAACGGCCTTGGCCGTCTTGTTCCGGTCCAGATCCCCGTAACCGCCGCCAAACACAACTTCATCAAATCCATGAGACGCTGTGTCGGATTCTGCCACAGACGGGATATGCCATTTGCCTATGTAGTGTGATTGATACCCGGCATCGGTCATTAAGCGTCCCAGCATCGGGAAGGGGAGACCCGCATGGCGTTGCGGGTGATTATCGAAGACGCCGGTTTCATGCGGCATCCGGCTGGTGAACAAGGCCGTGCGTGCCGGGACGCAGAGTGGAAAAGCGGTATAGGCACAATCGAAACGGACCCCCCGTGCAGCCAATCGGTCAAGTGCCGGGGTGTTCAGATGCGGGTTGCCGGCCTCGCTCATGGCATCGGCAGACTGCTGGTCGGTCATGATATAAAGGATGTTGGGTTTTGAATCCATGCGTTTTCCTTTTGAAGATTTATCAAATATCTTCAAGCCTTTTCAAAAAAGCTTCCATTTCTTCCAGTGATTTTATGCCACGTACTAATATGGCCAGACCGTCTTTCCCGATTTCTCTGGTCAATTCTATGGCTTCCTCCGGAGACGAGCAGTTAATTAAAAGGGATTTCTTCATGCTCCGGATTCGTTTGAAAAGGTCAATGTAGTTCAGTGGTCCGTCCTGCTTGTCAGGCACCCATTGGATCGCGTACATGTTCGGTATGGAACAGATGGATTCCAAGTGCTTGGCTTCAGCCAGCCCATCCAGGTGCCACAGGCAGTATTTATAGAAAGATGCTTCTTTTTCCACCTCGGGCATGATAATCTGATCAAACATTTCCGTTGAGATCATCGTGGAAAAGTCGCATTCCAGGCAATCCATTTCTTCCGGCGCCCACGCTCCCGTCCAGTTGATCTCTTCATGACGGCCATGCCGATTTTTCACATCCTGATACCCCCTGGCAATTTGATATCGTATTTCACTTAGACATTCCAGCCAGCGTTTTACATCATCAGGACGGTCATAAAGGTCATAGCAGAGGTTTTCCACTCCTCTCATCATGGAAAGAATGGTGACAGGGTCCATCATGGCATCAGAACCGATGATGCAATCGTATCCATAATATTCTGCATGGCGCTCAATTAGATTTGTTGTGATTCTGTAGGGAGGATAGTCTTTCGAAAATTCAGGCAGCGACTTTTCGTACAGGTTGTCAATAACTTCTACCCATGCCGTTCGGTCATTATATTCCAATTCGGCTCCCGCCATTCCGGGAATCATGCCTATGGAAGAAGCAAACCCCGTTCTGACTGCAGGAACAGATTCTGCCGGATATATCTTTGATACAACCTGGTGATAGTTTTTTTCAAACTGATACTGCTCATCCAGATTTCTTGACTGTTCATTTCCGGGATCACTTGAAGGCATAAACGCTTCTTCGTCCGCTTTGTGTATCGCAGTTAACACTACCGGTCTTTTTACGCTTTCACCATGCCACCATGCCATCATATTTTCATAGGCATCATCCCAGTTGTGCTTGTATTTGCTGGTCCATTCGGGTCGTAGTGTCATTTGGATGTATATCCTTTCATTGAATTTCATCAATCAAGCTGTTGATAAGTTGCGCGCTCGTTTCCACGATGATCCTGCCTGCTTCTTCATCTATATTCCTGCACATGGTCTCGTACCCGCCAAGTGCCATTGCCTGTCTCGTGGGCACATAGCCGCATTGCCCGTTAGTGAGTTCGGCTATGATGTAGTGAAGATTCGGTCGGGTTTCCATTGATTTATTTCTTTGTTTCGGGTTGATTCCAGATTTGCGGGCCCGGGCATCGGTTAAAGTGCCACGCGTATTCTCCAATCGGGTGATCAGGCAGGGCTCTGCCGATCTGCGCCAGGCTGAGCAGGCGGAACCATGTGGGGAAGAGGCAGCTGGTTCCGGCCGGATTGGAAAGCTCGGGATGTCCGTAGGAGTTGTCGATTCCCTTGGCAAAGGCAAAACCGCCGTCATCGTGCTGGTTGGACAGTATCCAGTCCACGGCCCTTCTCAGTGCTGCTCGGATTTCATCGTTCCGGTAGTCGGTCTGTACACTCAGCTGGGCCAGCGGGTGGGTGGAGTCGATGTCTTCGCAGGCGCTGCTATAGTATTTCCGGCCCTTAGCATCCTCGCGCCATCCAAAACCGCCAAGCGGATTCTGGGAGCGGAGCAGCGTGTCAATCGTCCGTTTGACTGCCGGTACCGGGCGCCTTTCATAGAAATAGAGAATCCACCAGTGGTAAGCGCCCTGGATGGCCTGCGATATCCAGATCATGTCCGTTGGATCGCCTTTGCCCCAGATGCCGAGGTCCGGATTGAACCGGTGGGTCAGGAGCCAGTCCAGCATCAGGTTCACGGACTTTCCGGCGCTGTAGTCGTTATGAAAATCCCGCATATACTGAAGAAGGCGGCCGATATTGCAAATCTCGTTTCCGGTAAAAGCCACGCGTTTGCCCCAGTCCCGGGATTCCAACCATGTTTTCATATAATCCGGATCGCACCACGGTCGTATGAATTCGAGCGGTTTGGGCGCGACCGCGCCCAGGGCGGTCAGACCGGCCAGCACATGGCCGGTCAGGTGAGTCCGGCCGCACCAGAGCGGGTCGTCCTTGTACCATCCAATGCCGAATATGACCGGATCCCGGTAAAGACCGTCATCGTCCTGGTGTTCGTTGGTGTAGGCGATCCAGGCCTGCCGGTCGAAATCCGAAATCGAATCCGCGTTACCGAAGAGCGAGAGAATTCGCGCCACGTATCCCGATGAATAGAGTGTGGGGACAGAGCAGGCCGGGGAGTAACGGTACACGCCGGGCCGGTTCTCCACTGCGCAGGAATCAACAAAACCGAGGATTCCTTTCTTAAGAGCCTCAATCATCAGTTTCCTCCGAATAGATTTTGTTGCCGATTTTTCTGCCGGACTCGATGAAGTGCTGGATTCGCTCCGCAGGTGTGGAGGGTGTGACCGGGCTGCCTGTGGACAGCACAAATCCCAGGGCCTTCTTTCCGCCCCGGATCTGGGTTTCGATTTCCGCCTCGACTTCTTCGTCGGTTCCGTCCTGGAGAATCGTGACGGGGTTGATGTTGCCGTAAATGGTCATTCGGACGCCGATCCGCTCCGCGGCCTCTGCCACGTCATTGGTGAAACCTTTCATGGACGCTTCCATGGTAACGGCATCCGCCCCGGTCTCGGCAATGTCTTCCAGCCGGTCCATCACCCCGCCGAAGTAGATAACCATCGCCTTGAGGCCGAGGCTGTGTATCTCTTCCACGAGCGCCGTGACCCGGGGTTTGCTGAATCGGCGGTACTGCTCCACAGAGATCATGTCGCTGGTTGCCGTGGCATCATCAATATAAACTGCGTTCCCGCCGCAGGCAGCCATGGCTCGTATGTGTTCGAGCCGAGTCTCCAGCAGACGGTCCATCAGGTGTTCGACCAGGTCAGGCTCAGTGATAACGGCGGCTAATAGATTATCGAAACCGAGGTAATGTGTGCACAGGTAGAAGGGGCAGACCACGTTGCCTATATAGATGAAGCGGGTCCTGCCCCAGCGCCGGGTCGCGGCCATGGCATAGTCACAGCGGCCGGATTCCAGCAGCTGGTCAGCTGTTTGAATGGGTACGGCTTTTGGAATGTCATCACGGGTAAAGACGGTTCGTTTTTTGTTGTGCGTGTAGTCTGTGGCATGACCGCTTACGCATTCTTTTATCAGGGTTCGTTTTCCGGTGTCTCTGTCCACGCGGTAAGGTTTGCCGTTTTCTTCAATGAATTCCACACGCTCGCGGGCCTGTCGGGGCGCGCAGAAGCCAAAGGCATCTATGGCTTCAAAAGGGGCTTTTTGAATGAGCCGTGCATAGGTTTCGATGTGTTCGTCCGGATCCGCGTGCAGCCACGCCTGCATCCGCCACTGCGGCAGTCCGCTCAGCTCTGCAAAGTGATCCTTGAAATAGAGGCGCTGGTAGGGGGAGACCACGGGCGGGCGGTCTATGGGCTGGCCCTGGTAAGCAGTAGTCATTCGTTCTTTTTCATTCATTCCTGTTTTCTCCCTGCATGGTGTCAAAAAGTGTGCGGAATATGTTCGGGTTTTCCGCGAGTTTTCTTGAAAATGACGCAGCCTTGCTCAGGGTTCCTGCAAGGTCGTCGTGTCCGGTTTCCGGGGTTTGTCCGGATGTCCAGGGGAATCGCTGGCTGTTCCAGGCGTCAAGGATGCTGCGGAGCATGGCAGCGTCCCTGTCGGCAATATCCGAAAGAATCCGGAGTGCCTGATCTGCGGTCTTCTGGCTGAGGCTTGCTGTGATGTTCTGTCGCCATTGTATATGGTCAAGGTATTTCACGCTGATGACCATGGCCTGGAAATCCGCCTGATTCCGGGTTACGGTTTTGGATTTGGCGTGCATCTGCTCAATCAGTCGATCAAAGGGCAGGGCAGGGGCTGCATTTTCCTGTATGGCCCGGCAGAGACTCTCCGGGTCATACCAGAGATCCGGAAGGACCGGTTCGGCCCAGGATGGAGCATTGCACAGACGAAGCGGGGCAATGTCATAGATTGTGCGGAAGATATCCGTCCAGGCCTGATCCCATTCCGCGCCAAGGCGACGGGTGACAACGTCTGTAAATGCGTTTGATCGTGCACCCTGAACTCCCCGGGACATGGCCCTGGCCGCGTATGAAAGTCCGTCGAAGTTTGATCCCGGCAGAAAGCGGGTAGGGGTCCAGTGGGTGGTGATGATGTCCAGAATGTTCGGGCTGTCCAGAGAGCGGTAGGCGCTGCAGAAGTCGTCGATGTTTCTCAGCTGGGACTGTCCTGCGCGCGGTCCCCAGCGAGCCCAGATCAGGGCCGGACCGCCCAGCAGACGGAATCCTCTGTTCAGGATTTCCAGTGCTGTTTTTTTCAGGTTCTCCGGTTCCTGTTCTTTGTAGATCCAGTCGTGAAGAATGATGTTTGTATCCAGCCGGTCCATACACCCGGGCAGATGCCGGCAGACCATGTCGGCCCATACAATGAATTCTTTGCTGTTGCTGCGGGCAATGCGGTTAAGGCTGTTAAGGTGCCGGGCCCATATGTCAGCACGGTCGGCTTTGGCGAGCAGGTCTTTTGAAAAATCAGAGGCTCCCCAGGTAACCTCATCGCATCCACCGTGCAGGTATGGCCCGGGAAAGAGGTCTGCGGCTTCTGCGTACAGATCTGAAAAGATGTCCATGACTTCAGGATGGGTTGGGATCAGTCCTTCGCGCCAGTCCGGATCGCCGGGGGCCTTGTCAGAGAGATGGGCAAGCGTGTCTGCAGCCGTGATATACCGGCAGTGCCCAAAGGATTCAATTTCCGGAATAATGTCGATGTGACGTGTCTGTGCATACGCTGCCAGTTTGCGAACGTCATCCGGGGACAGTGCGTTTTTGTGTGTCAGGAGTTCCGGCCGGCTGCGAAAGCGAACTGCGCATCCCTGGTCATCGGTCAGGCGGAAGATGATTGTGTTGACATCCCAGTCTGCGCAAAAATCAATAAATTTTTTATAGAAGCCCAGGGGTTCCGGCAGGCGTGCGGCGTCCAGCATGAGTCCGCGTATGGGAAAGGTGTTTTGTTGGGTCCAGTTCATAATTCTGCCATGCAGAAAATTAACGAAAACGTTTAAGCGGATAGTACCATTAAAACCGGCTATGTCAATGAGAAAAATAAAAAAATAATTTTAATACTTGATAATGCCTTGTTTGATGGTATTATGAGGATGGTAAATAAATCTTCAGAAAACTAAAACGATTAAGTGAAATGAGCGTAACATTATCCACAATTGCTGAAAAGGCCGGTGTTTCAGTGGCTGCGGTATCCAAGGCCCTGAACAATCGAAAGGATATTGCACCTGCCACACGAACGCGCATACAGACGATAGCAAAGGAGCTCGGCTATTCCTGCCACTTTGCCGCGCGTACTCTTTCTACCCGAAAGACCCGGACGATTGGTGTGGTGCTGCCCTTTCCGCACATACCCGCTGTGATTGCCAGGTTGAGGGGCATCCAGGTGGCTGCCGGCGAAAGCGGGTATGTGACAACGGTTTCGTTTCACGGGGGAGATCCTGAAGATGAAACCCGTGAGATTTCCGCGCTCAGGGGCCGGGTGGACGGGATTATCCTGACTCCGGTCAGTGCTGACAGGGCGCGCGCAGCCTTTATACAGGACCTGGGGATTCCGATCGTGCAAATGAGTGAGACCATTGACGGGCTTCGGACTGATTATGTCGGCGATGATGACTTTGAAGGCGGGCGTATTGCTGTCCGTCATTTTCTGGAACATGGCGCAAGGAAACCCGCATACTTTGCCGGAACCGAAAAAGGCTCCTCAGACCGGCAGATCATCCGGGGCATGCGGAGCCTGCTTGCGGAACACGGCATGACCATGGAGCGGAAGCATATTTTCCGTGGAAATGCAGATAAGAAACAGATCCGGGAAAACGTTGCTGCAATGCTCCGGCAGAAAGATCGGTCGGATGCCATCTGCTGTTTT
>CAZGEP010000104.1:0-17692 GCA_964524955.1 uncultured Planctomycetota bacterium
GTTGGATCCGGCCCCAGGGCACATACGGTTGCGCTTGACAAGTATCTGACCAAAGTGATGCTCGAACATGCGGGGCTGCCTACACCGGCATACCAGCTGATGGATACTGCAGAGTGGGCGCTCAATACATCCCTGCAGTTTCCGTTGATAGTCAAACCCAGGATGGAGTCCACGAGTTTCGGACTCCAGCGGGTGGAGAGCACTTCGGAACTGAAGGATGCGGTTGGAATTATTCAGGATGAATTCCACCAGGCAGCTCTGGTGGAAGAATTTATCTCCGGAACCGAAGTAAATTGCGGGATACTTGGGAATCAGAATCTTACCCTGCTTCCGGTACTTGAAATTGATTTTGGTGATGTGGATGAGAGCGAGCGGATTTTCAGCTTTGAGACAAAGAAAAACCGCACTGCCTGTCATGTCTGCCCGGCCCGAATCCCGCAGGAATTAACGCAAAAGATTCAAGACCTTTCCCGTGAGGCATTCAAGATCATTGGATGCAATGATGTCGCGCGGATCGATTTTCGCATTGATTCAAACGGGAATCCGTATATTCTGGAGCTGAACAGTATGGCAGCCATTCACAGGGATGGGTCATTTTTTGACGCGGCCCGGACAGCGGGAATGACCTACGAAGAAATGATCGTTGTCATTTTCAATGCCGCATTTATTCGGTATTTTTCCTGATAAGGAGAATGTATGAAAGAACACGAGCCGGCCACGGAAGAGGAAAATCCGGAGAAGCAAACGATTGACCAGCTCCGTCTGGAAATGAAAGATATCCGTAGAATGTTCAGGGGGATTCGAAAACAATCCGACATGCGACTGCTGGGATTGCCCTTCTATGATATAGCGCTGGGACCGAATTTTCATAAAGGAGAGCTTAAGGGGCACGCAAAGGGATTTATTGCTGTGGGTAATGTGGCCACCGGAATTATTGCCGTTGGCGGTCTGGCTCGGGGAGTTGTGGCGATTGGCGGAATGGCGCTGGGTCTTTTTGCCATGGGCGGCTGCGCTCTGGGTGCGCTTGCGATTGGGGGCGGTGCCGCCGGTTTATTTGCAGCGGGCGGTGGCGCAGTGGGTGTGATTGCCGTGGGTGGCGGTGCATTCGGATATTACGCATTCGGCGCCGGTGCATACGGGAAATATGTGATAAATGTCGTGAATCAATCTCCCGAAGCAATAGAATTCATTAAAGACTGGGTGCCGGGCTTCCTGCTGCCGGAAGGATTTGGCATCGCACCAAAAAAGTAAACCCTTTCTCTGGGAGTTGAACAGCGTGTCTACACTTGTTTGTCTGTTGCTTTTGTTTCTTCTGTCTGCCTTCTTTTCCGGTGCGGAAATCGCTTACATGTCACTGTCCCATGTTCGTCTGCGGTACCTGGTTGAAACCAATGTCCGAAAGGCGAAACTCGTGGCATCACTGCGTTCCCGTCCGCATCAGCTGCTGATCACTATTTTAATCGGAAACAACCTGGCCAATGTGGGGGCCTCGTCTTTTGCAACCGCTGCGGCCATTGAGCTTCTTGAGTCCATGGAAATTGCGAATTCTGTTTCATACGGTGTGGGGATCGCCACAGGTGTGATTACCTTTCTGCTGCTGCTCTTCGGCGAAATATGGCCCAAATCTTTCTGTATCAGCCACGCGGAACGCATGGCTCTGTTGTTTGCGCCGCTGATTCTGTTTTTTCAATGGGTTTTCTTTCCGTTTCTTGCTTTTTTCGGATGGTTGACTCGGGGGGCTTCGGAAAAATATGTTAAAACGAATTACCCGACCGTAACGGAGGATGAGGTCCGGACTATGGTTACCATGAGTAATGAGGTCGGCGGGATCAAGGAAGAGGAAAAGGAGATGATTGAAAATGTCTTCGAATTTGACAATACCCAGGTTAAACAGGTTATAACCCCGCGCGTGGACATGTTCTCAATTCCTACGACGTTAAGCATTGGTCAGGCCTTTGAGCAAATCAAGGGGGAACCATTCTCACGGATTCCGGTGTTTGAGGAGCGACGGGATAATATTGTCGGAATAGTACATGCCAAGGATATTATGCTGGCAGTCACCCGGGGAGAGAATGACGCGATTACTCGTTTGATGCGTAAACCGATTTATGTTCCCGAAACCATGATGATTGATGCGATGCTTCGAGAATTCAAGGAGAAAAACACGCACATTGCAATGGTCTTCAATGAACATGGCGGAGTGGAAGGGCTGGTGACAATTGAAGATCTGCTGGAAAGAATTGTCGGAGAAATTTACGATGAGACCGATGTCAGTACACCCCTGATTCGCCGTCTGGATGAAAGACGATTTCGTGTGGCAGCCCGGCTTGGGCTGACAGAACTCAAGGAAGAATTTGAAATCAATATTCCACAGGAAAGTTCCTACGATACGCTTTCCGGGTTCCTTCTCTATGAGTTTGGCCATATTCCATCGACCGGTGAACGGATTGAACTCCCGGAAGCGGTTTTTACAGTCGAGTCTGTTGGTGCGAACCGAATCAAGGAAGTTATGATTGAACTCAAAGGGAAAATCCCAAACACGGAATGATGTTTTTGCTTGAAAAGCGAATGATCGGTACTACACTATTATAGCAGTAATTCTTGATGAATATTAACTAAGGGGTATGCCCTCCGGTGAATGCGAAGAACAACAAATCTACCTCAAACCGAAATACAGTTTCGACTGCTTCTGGTATAGACCCTATTGCCGTCATTGATATCGGAACCAATGCCATCCGACTGGTTGTGGCGGAGTGTCTGCCCGAAGGCCGGATGCGGATACTGGATTCTCTGGAGCAATCTCTTCGGCTGGGACATGACACATTTACAACAGGAGAGATCAGTAAAAAATCAATTCAGGAATGCGTAGAGGTCCTGAACAGTTTTCGTAAGATCCTTCGGGAATATGGAGTGGTGAAAAACAGCCAGTTTCGGGCCGTTGCAACCAGTGCGGTCCGGGAAGCAGGCAATCAGGATGCTTTTCTCGATCGGATTTATATTGCGACCGGTATCAATGTTGAGCTGCTGGATAATGCAGAAGTAAACCGTTTTACATACTTGAGTGTGCTGCCGTTGATTTCCTCGCAGCAAAAACTGAAAAATTCACATACTATTATTCTCGAAGTTGGAGCAGGAAGCATTGAGTTTCTTGTTCTGGAACGCGGAAAGGTTGTGCTGTCCCAGGCGTCACGGCTGGGGTCACTCCGAATGCGTGAGATGGTGGATAATTACGGAAGTTCACACGATCAGATGAAGGCGTTTATGGAAAACCAGTTGAACCGGCGGATTACCCAGTTTATAAACCGTATGCCTAAAGACAAAAATCTGAATATTGTTGCCATGGGCGGGGATGTGCGTTTTGCAGCCGCACAAATGATGCCGGAATGGGATCGAATGGCTCCGGTCAAGCTTTCCGTAAACAAATTAAAGAAATTTACGTATGAGATTCTCACCCTGACTGCTGACGACATTGTACGGAAATATCCGCTGCAGTATGTGGATGCGGAAACCCTTGGTCCAGCGCTGCTGTCGTATTTTCAGTTTGCCCGGGCCTTCAAGGTCAAGAAGCTTCACGTGGTCAGTACCAGCATGCGTGACGGCGTACTTACCGAGATGGCGGCCCAGGATACCTGGACCGAGGAGTTTGTTTCGCAGGTGATACACTCCACGTACGAATTGGGACGAAAGTATGCGAACGATGAACCGCACGCTATTTACGTGTCGGACCTGGCGGTACAGCTCTTTGATGCGCTTAGCGAACAGCACCAGCTTTCATCACGCTACCGGCTGATATTACGCCTGGCCGGTTTGCTGCATGATATCGGTTTTTATATAAACAGCCGAAGCCATCACAAACATTCCCAATACCTGATTGAAAACAGCGAACTGTTCGGTCTGGGCGTCAATTATGTCCGGCTGATTGCGTATACGTCCCGGTACCACAGGCGTGCGCTTCCCAAGCCTTCTCATGATATCTATGAAACCATGAGCCGGGATTTTCGAATCATTGCTTTTAAACTGGCATCCATCCTGCGGATTGCGGATGCGCTTGACCGCAGCCATACGCAACGGATTCGTATTCAAAAGGCAGTCATAGAAGACAATTCCCTGGTGATTCTTCTGCGCCAGACCGCGGATATTCGAATGCAGGAGATCGCAGTTAAGGAAAAAGGGGATATGTTTGAGCAGATATTCGGTATGAATGTTGTTTTACGTACGCAACAAAAGGAAACCGGTTATGGATAAAAAACTTTTTATCAACCGCGAGCTGAGCTGGCTGGCTTTTAATGAACGCGTAATCGAAGAGGCAGAAGATCCGTTCACACCGCTGATGGAACAGCTTAAGTTTCTTGCCATTGCCTGTAACAATCTGGACGAGTTCTTCATGGTTCGGGTCGGTGGTCTTGACCTGCTTCGAAAACAGGGAAAACGGAAAAAGGATCCATCCGGAATGACACCCCTGCAGCAACTAAAAGCCATTGCGGTTCGAACCCATACCATGTTTAACCGCATTTATACGATTTATTCACAGCAGGTCGTGCCTGCACTTGAAAAGCAGGGAATGCGTCATCTGTGTCCGAGTGATCTTTCAGAAAAGCAGACCGTTTTCTGTGAACAAGTCTTTGAGGAACAGATTTATCCCTTGCTGTCCCCCTTTCTTATTTCCGGACAGGCGGAATTTCCTCGATTGAAAAATCTGATGCTTTACTGTGCGGTTCGGCTTAAAGGGAGCGGTAAATCTGCAGCGAATCCATTTGCCGTTATACCGATGGAGCCGGTGATTAAACGGTTTGTCATTCTGCCCGGACCGGAAAAATGTGAATATGTCCTGATCGAAGACATTATCCGGATGTTTTGTACTCGCCTTTTTGAGGGCAAGCACATTCTGGAGTGTATACCGTTCCGGATTACGCTGAACGCGGATCTTGAACTTCGGGAAGATCTGGCCCATGACCTGCTTCGAGAAATGGAGAATGTCCTGGACCAGCGAAAGGAGAGCGACTGTGTCCGGCTGGAAATCGACCGGCATGTGTCCGCTATCATGCTGAATTACCTGAAGAAAAAACTTCAACTGGATACCCCGCAGGTATATATGGTTCCCGGTGCCGTAGATATGGCGGATTTCATGGAAATCGCGACCAGTGAAGGATTTGATGACATCAAGTATGATCCCTGGCCACCGCTTGTTCCACCGTCTGTGGATATGGAAAAAACCATGTTTGAAAATATCAGCAAGAATGATATCTTACTGTGCCATCCTTATGAAAGCTTTGAGCCCGTTGTGAAGATGATACAAGAAGCTTCTGAAGATCCGGAAGTGCTGGCTCTCAAACAGATTTTATACCGTACCAGCCGAAACAGTCCGATTGTGCAGGCGCTTGAGAAAGCGGCTCTGAGCGGAAAAAGTGTGACGGTTATCGTGGAACTTAAAGCCCGGTTTGACGAAGCTCGCAACATTGACTGGGCACGTCGTCTGGAACGGGCAGGCGCTCAGGTCATCTATGGCATCAAGAATCTCAAGACCCATGCCAAGCTTTGCATGGTTATCCGAAGGGAACCAACGGGTATTGTAAAATACATGCATTTTGGAACTGGAAATTACAACGATTCCACAGCTCGTCTGTACAGTGATATCAGCTACATGACGCGGGATGAGGAACTCGGAAGTGATGCGTCACGCTTTCTCAACTCCATTACTGGATATTCTCAGCCAACGGATTATAAGAAAATCAGTGCCGCTCCGCTGAGTATTCGCGACAAGATACTCAAGCTGATTGATGATGAGGCCATGCGAAAGAAAGAGGGACAGGATGCATATATCATGGCAAAGGTCAACTCCCTTGTAGACAGTACGATTATCGAGCATTTATATGCAGCTTCAAAGGCTGGCGTAAAAATACTTTTCAATATCCGTGGCATCTGCTGCCTGAAACCCGGCATAAAGGGGGTCAGTGAGAATATTCGTGTTGTAAGTATTCTGGATAGGTTCCTTGAGCACAGCCGGATCTTTTATTTTTACCGCGGTGGAGCTGAAGAAACATTTATTTCCAGTGCTGACTGGATGCCCAGAAACCTGGACAAGCGTATTGAGCTTCTTGTGCCGGTCGAGGCTAAAAAATGCAAGAAGAAACTGATTAAAATTCTGGATACTTATTTCAAAGACGTAGTAAAGGCCCGTGAACTGATGCCGGACGGGAATTATGTTTCATTGAAGAACAAGAACACGTCACCCGGTAAGGAATCACTTCGGAGCCAGCTGTCACTTTATCGGGACGTGGAAGAAGAAATCGCTGAAAGTGATAAATTAAGACGTACAGTATTCGAACCACACCGCCCGGCCAAAAACTCAAAATAAGCGGTGGAAGTCATTTATTTTTTTTGTTAACATTCGATAAACAATTTGTCAATCCAGTGTTAGCACATTTCGTTTGTTAATTTCCAATTCTTAACATAAAATTAACAATTAATTCATTCTGGTTTAACTCACGTATAGTAAACTCTTTCAAACTATTACCGGTATCAGATATCGTTAAACGCAACGTAAGGTTTATACATAGCTGTGAAATACATTGCTACCCTCTTATTTTTCATACTGTTACTTGGGCATATCCAACTGCTGCATGGAGAAGATAAGCACATTCTCAAAGGTTCCGGTGCGACCTTTCCATACCTTCTATACAAAAAATGGATTGAAGAGTACCAGAAAGCAAACAGTATTCGCGTCAGTTATCAGGCAGTTGGATCAGGGAAAGGTATAACCAGTCTTATTGAGAAGGAGGTTTGTTTTGGTGGAACAGATGCTTTTATTTCAGACGAAAAGCTGAAAAAACTACCGGAAAAGATTCTCCATATCCCCACGTGTCTGGGTGCAGTGGTTATTTTTTACAATCTGCCTTACAGTCCGAAACTGAATTTTACGCCGGATGTGATTGCAGATATTTTCATGGGCAGGATTAAAAACTGGTCCGATCCACGAATACGAAAGATCAATCCTAAGGCCAAACTGCCGGATTTGAAGATCTCGGTCATTCACAGATCTGACGGCAGCGGAACTACTTTCATTTTCACCAGTTACCTTTCCGCGATATCTGCTGACTGGAAAAAAAAGATCGGAGAAGGAAAAAAAGTTCGCTGGCCGGTTGGAATGGGTATTGATAAGAA
Source organism: uncultured Planctomycetota bacterium (assembly GCA_964524955.1). Classification (GTDB taxonomy): domain Bacteria; phylum Planctomycetota; class CAZGEP01; order CAZGEP01; family CAZGEP01; genus CAZGEP01. The sequence goes on from CAZGEP010000104.1 coordinate 7,162, forward strand.
TGAGGGTGTGGCTAATTTTGTAAAGAAAATATCCGGCAGCATCGGCTATACTCAACTTGCATACGCAAAAGAAAGAGGAATGCCGGTTGCAAGCATTAAGAACAGTTCCGGTGTTTATATACAACCAACACTTAAATCGGTTTCCGCTGCAGCAAAGTGCAAACTTCCGGACGATACTCGGACACTGATAATTGATATTCCCGCAAAGGACGGATATCCGATTAGTGCTTTTACCTGGTTGATATTTTATAAAGAACAGAATTACTGCAAGCAGCATACACCGGCATCAGCCAGGCTGCTTGTGGATTTTCTGTGGTGGACGATACATGATGGGCAGAGATACGCCGAGAGTCTTCTTTACTCACCTCTCCCCCAAAGCGCTGTAAAAAAAGCCGAAAAGATTATTCAATCCGTCACCTTTGACGGGAAACCGGTTATGCAGCGCTGACTTATCATTTTGGACAGGTTTTTGTATGCGGTTGAACAGTATTAAAACTGTATTTTTTATAATATTATTCCTGATTCCTGGACTGTACTCGGTTGCAGCCAGCGAAAAGGTCAGGGTCGGTGTCTATACATTTGAACCGCTTTGCACCGTTGACGATTCAGGAGCCGGCAGCAAGGGTATTTTTATTGACCTTCTAAAGCATGTTGCGGTTAATGAAAAGTGGGAACTGGAATATGTGCCTGGTACTATCCAGGAATGTATGGAACGGCTTGAATCAGGAGGTATTGATATTCTTATCGCTGCCTCCTATTCCCAGGAACTTTCGAAGAAATTTCATTTTACCGATGAAACAGTTATTTCAACCTGGGCGCAGGCATATTCATCACCGGAGTCGGAAATACAGACACTTGTCAATCTTGAGAAAAAGGAGGTAGGTGTAGTAAGGGACGGACCGTATAACTTTGAATTAAGAAGGGTGATTCCAAAATTCAATATACAGAACTGCAGAATTATTGAATTCAATACTCCGGCAGAAGTTCTTAAAGGGATTGAAGATGGCTGGATTCAGGTCGGATTTGTGGACAGACTTTATGCCATCAATCATGAAAGCGAGTATAAAATCGAACGAAGTCCGATTGTGTTTTCTCCGGTGGAACTCAAATATGCAGCATTGAAAGGCAAGAATGGAAAACGTATAGACCTGCTGGATTACCATCTCGCACGGTTGAAGAAAGACAAGGATTCGGTGTATTATACGATTCTCGACCGAGCGCTGGGCAGGGAAAATGAATCATTGATTCACGAACGCCTGAAAATGGGACTGGTTATTGCTGTGGGGTTCATGCTGCTGCTGGGCCTGGCCACCTTCATACTTCGGCAGCAGGTCAAAGCAAAGACATCCGAACTGTATACCAAGAACGTGGAGCTTGAGAAGGAAATCGTGATACGCAAGGATGTGGAAGAAAAGCTGCGGCACTCGTATAACCTGCTGGAAAAGGCATTCAGCAGCATGAACGACGGACTGCTGATCACCAGCCGTGACGGAGAACGAATTCTTAATTACAACAATGCAGCCGCGCGTCTGCTTGGATACGGATACAGTGAGCTTACCGGTGTGGACACAGCATCCATCCATGAAGACACGGTTGCCAGCCGAAAGTTCAACAATAGAATTTATGATACACTGAATACAGAGAACTGCATGACCGGTGAATTTAACCTCAAACGAAAAGATGATACGCTTTTTCCTGCTGAAGTTACGGTAACCTCTCTTAAAGACGGTGAGGATCGTGATGTTTCCCTGCTGATAACGATTCGGGATATTTCAGAACGCAAGGAACTACAGCGGAGTGAAATGAGACTGCGCCAGGCACAAAAGATGGAGTCCATTGGTACCATGGCCGGCGGTATCGCTCATGATTTCAACAATATACTGACGCCCATACTCGGGTATGCCCAGATTCTGATTGATCAGGCCGATATTGAAAGTACGGAAGGCAGTTACCTGAATCATATTATTCAGGCTGCCAACCGGGCCAAATCCCTGGTCAGTCAGATCCTCGTGTTCAGCAGGCAGCGCGAGTCCAATCGGGAAATCATGAATGTGAATTTAATTATCAAAGAAGCACTCAAGCTTATCCGTGCGTCCGTGCCTTCGACCATCACCATTCAAACGAACATCCAGACAGACGACGACCGAGTGTTCGCTGATCCCACGGAAATCCACCAGGTGCTTATGAATCTATGCTCCAATGCTGCACACTCCATGAAATCCAAGAACAACGGTCTGATTGATGTGACGGTCACCGATTCTGACGGAATGATCCGCGGATGGTCGTTGGAAGAAGAACTCAAAGATACAGACTACCTGCTGATCTCCATCCGTGACACCGGCTGCGGAATTGCTCCCAACGTCATCAACCGGATATTTGATCCCTTTTTTACGACAAAGAGACTGGGGGAAGGGACCGGCATGGGGCTTTCCGCTGTGCATGGAATTGTCCAGGGACTGGGCGGCGCGATTTCTGTGGAAACACGGCAGGAAATGGGAACCACCTTTCATGTTTATATTCCAAAGGCGGGGGATGTCGAAGCAGAGGAAACGGATTCAAAACCGGACGTGATGATCGGTCACCGTGCAAATCAGGAACGGATTCTATTCGTTGATGACGAAACCATGATAATTGATATGGCGGAACTGCTCCTGAAAACACTCGGGTATGACGTCATTACCTGCACCAACGGAACCGATGCAATCGAACTCATCCAGCGGGATGCACACCGCTTTGATCTGGTGATAACGGACTTTACCATGCCGAATATGACCGGCATTGAACTGTCGCGGAAAATAAAAGACCTTCGGGCGGATCTGCCCGTCATACTCTGTACCGGATATACCCGGAGTATAAAACCGGAAGATGCGCTCAAGGAAGGCATACAGGCGTTTATCAGCAAGCCCTTTTCAAAGGAGAAAATTCATAAGACAATCAAAAATGTTCTCCAATCCGCTTTCAGAGAAAGGGAAACCAATAGCGTAGTGAACGATATCCTAACCGTGTAAAAAGGTAGATTATGTGTGACAGAGAAGAGAAAAGGGAATCATTATTTATTGTCGAAGACGACAAAGACATGCGTTCGTTTCTCAAAAACATTCTTGAATCCAGAAACTACACCGTTTTCTGTTATAAAAGCGGTGAGGAGTTCCTCGGCAAATTCAAACACAACTCATTCCGGGCAGGCATTATCGATATTTACCTGCCCGAGATGCACGGAGTGGAAGTGGCCTGGCGGCTGCGTGAGCAGGGAGAAGAAGATCTCCAGCTGATCGGCATGTCCGGGCGGCTCGAAGAATGGGAAGAGGATGATCTGTACGACAATGGATTCAACAATCTATTGAAAAAACCCTTTGACGTAGAAGACCTGATTCAGGCGTTGAGCGAACCTTCCGTACCAATGAAGTCTGTCTGAACCGTCAGACTATTTATCGTCGAATGCGGTATCGAATTCAATATTCGATGGTTCAAAATCCGTACTGCGTACAAAGTCGCAGGCTTCGCGAGCGCCATGTTCACGGTCCATTCCGCAGTCTTCCCACTCGACCGATAGCGGTCCGTTGTATCTGATGTGGTTCAAGGCGCGGATGATTTCTTCAAAATTTACATCTCCGTGGCCCAGACTCCGGAAATCCCAGCCTCTTCGGTGATCACCGAAATCAAGGTGTGAACTCAGAATGCCGCTCATACCGTCCAGCTGCAGGGCCGCGTCTTTCATGTGTACGTGATAGATCCGGTCCTTGAACGTGTAGAGAAACTTAACCGGATTCACCATCTGCCAGAGCAGATGGGAGGGGTCAAAGTTGAAGCCGAATGTCTCCCGATTGCCCAAAGCTTCCAGCGCCATCTCAGCTGTATAGATGTCAAAGGCTATTTCTGAGGGGTGAACTTCAAGTGCGAACCGGATTCCGTTTTCATCAAAAACATCCAGGATCGGATTCCACATTTCTGCAAAGTACGCAAAGCCTTGTTTGATAAAATCAGCATCCACCGGAGGGAAAGGGTAGAGGGCGTGCCAGATGCTGGAGCCAGTGAATCCATTGACAACAGATACGCCCATATTGGCAGCCGCCTTTGCCGTCTTTTTCATTGCGTCCACAGCCCATTGTCTTTTTTTTTCTGCCTTCCCGGCCAGTTCCGGAGGGGCGAACATGTCGCTGCGGCTGTCAGTATTCGGATCGCATACCAGCTGACCGGTCAGATGGTTGCTGATAGCCTTGCAGTCCAGGCCGTTTTCCGCCAGAATTGCCCGTTGCCCGTCACAGTAGTCTTTGCTGTCTGCAGCCTTGTCCACATCAAGATGATCTCCCCAGCATGCAAGTTCCAGGCCGTCAAAACCGAACGCAGCGGCTTTCTTAGAAAGGTCCTTGAGCTTGAGATCTGCCCATTGTCCTGTAAAGAGTGTTACCAGTCTGGCCATTGTTCATCCTCCTGAAAGATTGATTGCTGAAAAGAAAAGAATTGAAAACCAGACCTTCTTTGATACATTCTTATTCCGGAATTGCAAGTATTTTTTCTTCAAATTTCGTCCTGCCGGGAAGATATTCTGAACCTCAGCAGCATGGGTGCGTTTTAAATAAAGTGTATCCATGGCTGGATATTGAATTATGCAGTTTGGAATATATTTAAGATTGGTAGCGTATCCATGAAGCGAACATGTTATACAGTCAAACGATTATGGGTTTTAATCTTTGCCATTGTTCTTTTAGCCGCTTCCTGTATGGATTCGGAGGATTCAGAAAAACCGGTTTCCAGGGCATCGCATGTAAAAGCGGCTGCTGTTCAGTTTCATTCTGAATTCGGGAACCCGGAAAAGAACCGTAAGCGTATGGTTCATTTTATTGAAAAGGCAGCAGACGCTGGCGCGTGTTTTGTTGTCTTTCCGGAAGCAGCAATTCCCGGATATTGTGACCTTTGCACAGATACTTTCTGGTCCGCGCAAAAAAAAGAGCAGAAGGGGTATCGCTTTGTTGGAGACATTGCAGAGTCTGTCCCCGGAACCAGTACAACATTTTTTGCTCCGCTGGCCAGAAAGTATGAAATCTACCTTACCGTTCCGATTATTGAAAAAAAAGCAGACAAATATTACAATACCATTGTACTGCTTGGTCCCAAAGGGAAGATACGGTTGATCCATCGTAAAGTCGTTCCATGGATATTCGCGGATACATACTGGATGACAGAAGCGGATATCAAAACGGTCCGTACGGTAAAGACCGAATTTGGAACCGTGGGGCTGATGATCTGTCGGGATCTGCATAAACTGATCGATGTGTATGGAAAAAAGAATACGGATATCGTTTTGCACTGTGTGGCCTGGTACGGGCCGAATTCAGGAGGATGGTTTGACCGCATACTGTCGCAGAAAATCCGAGATGCCAACATTAATCTGGTTCTTTCCAACTGGACCTTTCACCGGAATCCCGGATGGAGTGGATACGGGTATTCCAGAATTGTCGGCAGGAGCGGTCGTAAGATCGCTGAAGCCGGTATGCAGCTTCGTGAAGAGATTGTTGTCGCGAAAATAGATGTCAAGTAACCATTGTCAATGCCTGTGATCGTATTCGAGCGGCATCGGAAGGGCAGGCGAATAACAGTTCAGCAGAAACAATGTGAAGGGTGTGACCATACCCGGAGCGCTTTTAGAGCTGAACAACAGAAGGGTTGAAAGACGCGGACTTCCGGACAATGACAATCATGGATCCTGAATGTGATGTAACGGTTGTGTGAGCCCTGGACAATAGGAGTTCAGGTTTGAGAGACGCTGTTCGCAGTCTTTGAAATGGCTATGGAGCGATAGTGCTTGTGCTCTTCAGACGGTACAAAACTGCCTCCAGTTGTCCAGAGCAGGTGAACCGGATGGGTTTTGGTGAGGTGGTTGAGGAATTCGGTGCCTGCTGAATGTTTAGACAGCATCTCGGGACCAGCCAGCCCTGCACAGGAGGAGGGTTCCATCTCCAGATTCCAGTTGCTGTATGATTCAAGCAGCAGGCGGTAAAGGGTTGAGTCATTCACAGTAAAACATCCGCTTATCAGAGATGATACCAGGCGTCCGACAAATCTGGACGGCCTGGAAACTGCCAGGCCGTCCGCATCCGTATGCAGATGAAGTCCCAGATCATAGACGGAAACCGCATCGTGTTTTCCGGTAATCAGGCCAATGGTCATGCATGGGGCCTGAACCGGTTCAGCAAAGAAGCAATACACATAGTCGCCAAAGACATGTTTTAGGCCAAACGTGATGCCCCCGGGTGCACCGCCTACGCCGCAGGGGAGGTAGACAATAAGCGGTCGCTGATCACTGATGCATATGTTCCGTTCTTCCAGCTGGTGAACAAGTCTGAGTGCTGCCGTGCTGTAACCAAGGAAAAGCTCTGCAGAGTTCTCATCGTCAATAAAGATTTTGCATGGATCTGATGTCGCTTCTTCACGGGCCCGAGTGCAGGCTGCCGTATAGTCAGAGGCGTGTTCAACAACATGCACACCTCGTTTTCTCAGGCGTTCTTTCTTCCATTTCTTTGCTTCAACAGACATGTGAACGGAAACACGGAACCCCAAAGCAGATCCCATGATTCCGATGCTCAGACCGAGGTTTCCTGTGCTTCCCACAAGGATGTTATATTGGCTGAATACCTCAGCGGCGTCAGGTGAAATCAGTTTGAGATAATCATCTGACGTGTCATGAATCAGAGATGTTTCAAGTCCGATTCGTTCTGCTTCACAGAGAACCGCATAAATCCCGCCTCGAGCCTTGATGGAGCCTGCAACCGGCAGGTTATGGTCGGCTTTAATGAATACGGTTCCGTTCAGGCCATGTAAGGCCTGCTCTTTGTCCAGAGGGCCGATCAGCCCTGATTCGATAATCCCTTTGGACTCAGCGGTTTCAGGGAAGAGTTTTGCAAAGACCGGTGCAAAGCGCTGCAGTCGTTTTTGCGCAGCCATCATATCGCTGCGCGAAAGTTCCAGTGATTCAAGAGCTTTTTCTGCTGTCAGTAGACCGGGATTGATCCACAGGCATGGACGGGAAGCCTTGATGGTATTCAGAATCGCTCTGGTCTGGTCGTTAGTACTCATTCGATACCTGAATAAAAGATGCTGTTCCTGTCGCTATCGACACCTTTATGAACGCAGCAACAAGCGATGCCGATAGCGATGTGTACAGTCAGACGTTTACGTGATCAGGTCGAACCGTTCCGGTGTCAGCACGTTTTCCACTTCCTGTCCATTGACATAGCGCTCAATGTTTTCAATAGCTACGGTGCCCATATCCACCAGCCGGTCGAGTGTCGGGCCGCCGGTGTGGGGAGTGAGCTGACAGTTTCTCATTCCGCGCAGCGGGGAGTCTGCTGGTAACGGTTCTTCTTCGTATACGTCCAGCGATGCTGTGATTCTGCCGTTTTTAAGCTCGGCAACCAGGGCATCTGTGTCAATTACTGCAGCACGGGCCGTGTTGACAAGGACGGCATCATCCTGCATGGCAGCAAGAATGTCAGCATTAACCATGTGGAAGTTTTCCGGTGTGTTGGATGCATGAACAGAGATGATCGTATTCCCGGCATAAAGTTCTTTGAGCGTGTTGACACGTTTGACACCGTATTTTTCCAGAATGCTGTCCGGTGCATGCGGTGAGTAGGTACTAATTTCGCACTTGAAGGGGAATAGAAGCTGAGCCAGGCATTGAGCGATAATCCCGAACCCATGGAGTCCGACTGTGCGGTGGAAGAGTGACCGTTCTGTTTTGCTGCCGCGCCAGCCTTTTTCTTCGTGCATGACATAGGTGATATCCGTACTGTTGCGCAGGCAGGAAAGAATACCGAGCAGGGAAGCCTCTGCAACCGTCGGTCCAATAGAGGAACCCCAGTTGGTAACCAGAAGACCTTTTTCAATAATATCACGGGTCAGGTACGCACGGACAGTTCCGGATAAGTGGCACATATACTTCAGCTGGGGATTTTCATCAAGTGTTTCCTCAGTGATCTCCGGAGAACCCCAGCCGGTGATTACGATTTCAGCATTGTTTTCTTTGAGCCGGGCAGAGAGCCACTTTGCATCATTCTTGTATTCAGGGGCTGCGACCACGTCGATAAGAGATCGAAGCTTTTCCGCGCGCGGTGCGTCAAAGAATTTTTCAAACGTCTGATTATCTACAGCAACAAAAGCCTTCTTCATCAGATTTCTCCTTGAATAAGTTTTCTGTAAAAGGTTACTTCTTCTTCAACATTGTCTTTGGTGATAATCGCTCCGCAAATGGCAAGGGAGTCTGCACCGGCTTCAATCACACGCCTTGCGTTTTCCCGGTTGATACCGCCGATTGCAGTAAACGGGAGGCATGTCCCTTTCTTTACCTCACGGATATAGGCAAGGCCGGATGTTTCAAGGCCAGGCTTGGTCTGACTGCTGGCAACCGGACCGGCACCGATATAATCTGGGTTTTCTGCTGCCGCGGATGACGCCTCTGACAGGCTGTGTGTAGATTTTCCGACAATACACATACTGTTGAGCGTTTTGCGTGCAAAACGGACCGGCACATCATCCTGGCCGAGGTGGACACCATCCGCGTCCACTGCTGCGGCAATGTCTGGCCGGTCATTTATGATCAGCAGCGTGTCGCTTCCGGTCAGCAGCACTTTTGCCTGTTTGCAGAGGGCTGCGAGCTCTGCATCGGTCTTGTCCTTTTCACGGATCTGAACGGCCCCGGCTCCGGCAGCAGCGCACTGGCGAAGCGTGTCTTCAAATCCGATACGACACATGGACTCAGTGACCAGTACATAAACGCCGAGTCGTGCAGCTTTCTCTGATCGGCTCAACCGGCAGAGAAGATCCTTTTCCAGTTCATAGAGACGATAGCGGTGCTTTTCAAATACAACCGAATCCGAGGGGTGTGAAAGACGAAGGTTTTCTTCAATCACACGCAACGACTCCTGGCCGCGTCTTGAATTGGAACGGACGATCTCAGCGAGCTGCAGGTGGCGCTCTCCGGGAGTAAATTTCCTGCCAATATCGTGTTCGGTATCGCGAGAACTCTCAATAGAAGGACAGAGCTCCTTAATACGCATACGCGCGATGTGCCGGATATTCCTGAAACCTTTGGACAGCTGAGTATCCTCGAGTCTGAACCGTGCGATGTCTTCGAGTACGCGGAGTCCTTCGCAGAGGCGATTGGTGTTGGCATCCAGGGTACGAAAAAGATACTTATCCATTCGTTGTCTTCTCCATGTCCATTTCCGCAACCCTTCGAATATCGTCCTTCATGGCTTCTTTCAGATCTTGAGTAGAGTCAAATTTCTTTTCTTCGCGCAGCTTCTGATGAAAGGAAACCCGGATTTTTCTGCCGTACAGGTCGCCGTTAAAATCCAGAAGATGAGTCTCTATGACGGGGATTGAATCACGATCATACTGAAAGGTGGGGCGGTAGCCGATGCAGGAAACCGCTTTCAGGCAGCGGTTGTTTTCTTCAACCGTGCATGCATAGATTCCGGAAGGCGGAAGTACATCATGGTCGGGCTGAATATTGGCTGTCGGGACGCCCAGAGTTCGGCCTACGGCATGGCCTCTGACTACGGTTCCGCTGACAGCCGCAGGCCTGCCCAGCATGGCTGCGGCGTCTGTCAGGTTGCCGGAAGCAATTTCTTTGCGAATGCGACTGCTGCTGATCGTTTCGTCTTTGTATTCAGCAAATGGTACAATATGCACTTCAAAGTTGGGAAGCCCATTTTCTTTCAGCAGATCGACATCTCCCTGACCACGGGCCCCAAATCGAGCATTGGGTCCGGAGATAACTGCGTTGACGTTCAGCATGTCCTGCAGGATGCGTTCAATGAAGTCGTCTGCTGTGATTGCCGCAAAGTCCTGGTTGAAATGGACCAGGATGAGGAAGTCAATATTCTGGTCCTGAATTAATTCAATTCTGCGTTCAAGGGAGATCAGACGTTCACTGGGCTTAGGTGAATTGAAGAATTGTGCAGGATTCCGGTCAAAGGTCATGACCGCGGAGGAGCAGTTCAGTCTGTGGGAAGTCTTCCGCAGGGTGCGGAGAATGTCCAAATGCCCGATATGAACACCATCAAACATGCCGATCGAAATGCAGGTCTCTTTTGGAAGCGAGTCTTTGTTGTATTCAAAAATCTTCATCAGACAGAAATTCTTTTCTCAATCTCTGCGGCTGAAATGCCGTTTAATTTCAATTGTTTGGCGCGACAGGTCTCGCCTTTTACAACCGTGACTCCGGATTTGGGTATGCCGAGTGTTGCGCTGAGAAGTCTGATCAGGGCTTTGTTCGCTTTTCCCTTTTCCGGAGGGGCGCTGATCCGCACCTTAAGCATGGCGTTGTACTCACCTTCAATCCGGTCGGCTGAGGCCCCGGGTTGCACGTAAACGCTCAAGTAGGCATCGTTTCCATTGTCAGATATAAACGTGCGGCTCATGTTCATAATAGTAATGCTCTGCAAAGAAAAAACAAGAAAGAAAAGAAAAAACACGTAACCGTTCACGGGTTACTTGGGGAAAATCATCCGTGATACGAATTTTATTC